>CAYUFT010000113.1:0-5716 GCA_964444115.1 uncultured Methanobacteriaceae archaeon | reverse complement strand
TTGTTTTAATGGATATAATTCTTCAAGGAGATATGGATGGTATTGAAGCTGCAGATCAAATAGGCCAATTAGGGATACCTGTGATTTTTTTAACAGCTCATGCAGATAAAGAAACTGTAGAGAGTGCATTAAAAACAGCTCCTTATGGTTATATGATAAAGCCCTTTGATGAAAATAAGCTCCACAGCACAGTGGAAATGGCATTGGAAAAGAAAAGATCTGAAAAAGTTAAATATGAAAAATTTGGTGCTAAAATAAGTTCTAAGCAAGATGAACTGAAGATGGAAAAGACAGGAATCTTTTTTGTTTCTGCAATTTTTATCTCTCTGGCTGCTTATGGTTTCATAATTAAAGATATGACTTGGTTGGCCTATTTACTTTTTGTTCCGGCTTGTTATAACATTTTTTTATGTATTATAAGCTTAAAAAAACAAGAAAAACCTATTGAATTCAACAATCCACCGATGGTCAGTATTCTTATTCCAGCCCACAATGAGGAAAATACCATTGAAAGATGTGTTATGTCTCTTTCTGAAATGGATTACTATATAAATGGAGAAAAGAATTTTGAAATAATTGTTATAAATGATGGTTCTACCGATGATACGGGAAAAGTACTGGAAAATCTAAAAAATAAGGTTGATTGTTTGCGTATTGTCACCAGGCGACCTCCTAGATCAGGTAAGGGTAAAGGTTACGTTTTAAATGACGGAGTTAAAATGGCCAGAGGGGAAGCTATCGCTGTTTTTGATGCAGATTCCCGGGTTGATAGTGATTTCTTAACGAAAATTATTCCTTACCTTAATGGAGATAATGTGGTGGGTGTTCAATCCAGGGTTAGAATGTATAATAAAGACAGAAATCTTCTTACGGCTATGCAAGAAGCTGAATTTGCTATATTTGGAAATGTGATTTTAAGATCCCGTGATATCATGGGTAAAAATGGATTCTTAGGAGGTAATGGCCAGATAACCACCCGAAAAGTCATGGAAGAAATTGAGGGATGGGATGGTTTTGCAGTGACTGAAGATCTGAATTTAAGTATTAAGCTAATGATAAAAGGTTATAAAATCCGTTACTGTGGTGAAGCGGAAGTTTGGCAGGAAGCAGTTCCTTTATGGAGGCCATTTTTCCGTCAAAGAGTCAGATGGGCCACCGGAAACTTGGAAACTCTTTTTGTGTATTTGGCCCCTATAATTGATGCGGATATTCCAATTTATAAAAAGATAGATTCCATACAGTATCTTTTCTTCCTTCTATTCATTGCCTTTGTAATGTTAGGTTATATAGTAGTTATTTTAGACTTTGGATTAATATACTCCATAAAAGTAAATATCCCCCTTGCTATTGGATTATTATCTACTGCTGCGTTTTTCCCAGGCGCTATACTCGGAATTTACCGGGATAAAGGACGTGGAATTTTTAGTGCAGTTTTCACGTCCATAAAATATTGGGCCTATTGTCTATATTTGATACCCTTGTTTTTCGCGTCTTTTCTACATATGATTACTCGTAAAGACCGAACCTGGGCAAAAACTGATCACAGTGGTGATGATGAATAATTTCAATAATTAATTAGACGGGATTATTAATTAAAGATAGTAATGTTAATTAAATAGATAATTGAATAGAATTATTAAATTAAATTTATTATTTATTTATTAAAAGGAGAAAAAATATGAGTTTTCTTAATCCCGATTTGGAAGATGTGAGTCCTTTGCAGAGAAACCTGCTAAGAGTCATGCGAATATTTCTATTGATTTCAGGCATATATATTTTGATTTTCGGTGGAGCAAATGGTGCCGAGAGGATATTTGGTTTGTTAATTTTAGTCGCTCTGGCCATAATTAATGCCCCTGCATTTTTTACAGGCAATCATATAAGGGCCATACCCATAGAAATTGAAATATTGTTGTTATCTATGGTTCTTTTCGAGCTGGTAGGTGGAGATGCTCTGGGCCTATATGTTAAATTACCGCACTATGACAATTTCATGCACTTCATGCTACCCCTTTATGTGGCCTTGATTGGTATGATGCTGGTTTATACTGCTTATTTCTTTGGAAAACTAAAAGCTTCACTTTCAGTAATGGCTGGAATAATTGTTTTACTCACCATTGGTCTGGGAGGAGTTTTAGAAATGGGTGAATATACCTACGACACCTATCTGGCTGATGGGCCTATAGGTGCAATTACCGGAAACACCCAGATGCAAGGTTCACCTACCCAAGATGCCCTGGATGATACCATGAATGATTTATTCACGGATACAGCAGGAGCTATTGTGGGGGCCTTGATTGGTGTATTGTTAATCCGGAGATATGAGAAAGAAGGTGGTCACTGGAAAGTGGCCGATGATATATCTAAAATGGGTGGATAATTAAATTTAAAGTTTAAATAAAACCATTATTTTTTTATTTTAATAATTTAAAAAGGAAAAATATATTAAGATATTTATTTTAAAATAATTTTTAATTTTATTAATAAAAACTATTCTCATTATTTAATTAAGGATTCCCTAGGCAATTCTTGGACTAAAGATGAATTTGATTCTACTAATTTATTCTAATTGACTTTGGATAATAGTTCCATTATTTTCCTGGTTTATGAAATATAAAACTACTTATTAGAAACTCATAAATATGCTGTAAAACAATTAATTTATTATAAACCTATTGAAATTCACGAATCATGATAAATAGCAGTAATAAGGGATAATCATGAATGAAAATAATTACTACAAAAAAGTTAGGAATATCCTTATTTTTATCCTTTTTTTGAATTTGGCGGTTTCTATGATCAAACTGGCATATGGGTGGTATACTAATTCTTTGAGTATATTATCTGACGGGTTTCATTCCATGTTTGATGGAATTTCTAATGTAGTGGGCATTGTAGGAATAATGATTGCTGCTAGGCCACCGGATTCTGAACATCCCTATGGACATGGTAAGTTTGAAACTTTGGCTTCGTTAGGGATAGCTGTTTTATTATTTTTCACTTGCTTTGAAATATTTCAATCGGCCATAAACCGGCTTTTCAATCCCTCAACGCCAGATATTACCACTGTAAGTTTTTTAGTTATGGGAATTACTATTGCCATTAATATATGGGTTTCATGGTATGAAAATAAACAGGGTAAAAAATTAGGTAGCACCATACTAATTGCAGATTCATTACATACTCGAAGCGATATTTATGCATCTATAGCTGTTATTTTTGGGTTTATAATGATTAAATTAGGTTATGTGATCGCAGACCCTATTATTGCTATTTTAATCGTAATATTAATTGCCCGTGCTGGAATAAAGATTATTATCAATAGTTCAGAAATTTTAATGGATAAAGCACCTTTAGATAAAGAATCCGTCCGAATAATTGTTAATTCAGTAAAAAATGTAAAAGATTGTCATAAAATAAGAACCAGAGGACCGACTTCTTCTATTTATGTAGATTTGCACATTGTTTTGGAATCAGATTTCACATTGGAAGAAGCACACGATATTGCCCATAAAGTGGAATATAAGCTTAAAACTTCTATAACGGGTATAAACGATGTCACGGTTCATGTAGATCCATGCAAAGAAACTTAAATTATTGCTATTGGATAAAATATGAATAAATTAAACAGATTCAAATTTAAAGAAAAAATGATAAAAATATTTATTTTAAAAAATTTTTAATTTTATTTTAATAAAAAATTATTCATTATTATATCCCATTATTTTTCATTAAATATATTTAACAGATAATTTTTCTCTTTTAGGAACTCTATAAAACTTACAATCTGGATATCCAACCATTAAAGCTCCAATAAACAGTTCATTTTCTTTTAATTCTAAAAATTCTCTAATCGGTTCGTAATCAGAGGCCATCTTTAAAAAACCAGCCCAACAAGAACCTAAATCATAGGAAGGCAAGGCCAGTTCTAAATGGCTAAGGGCAATAACTCCATCAGTCACGGCACTGCCTTGATTATCATGGGCCGTGGCAATAAAAACATGAGGAGCGCCTCTTAAAATAGGATCTGATCCCGTTTTTGAAACTTTAATTAAAGATTCCATTGGTAATACCTGGGCTAAAGGTGAATTCGATTCTACTAATTCTTCCATCCATTGAATACAGAGTCCGGCCAGAACTTTCACTTTTTCCGGATCTTCAATTATTATCCAGTTAATAGGCTGCTGATTAACTCCAGATGGGGCAAAACGGACAATATCCATAACTTCTTCAATTGTTTTCCGAGGAATGGTATTCTTCTTGTAGTTTCTAATTGATCTGCGGTTCCGCATGTAGTTCCCCATATCTTCGGGTGAGATTTCAGAAGAAATATTTACTAAAGGAGGTTCTAAGTTAGGCCCAGATATATCAATGGCTCCTTCCGAACATCCTGCTTCGCAGTGTCCACAACTAGAACACGAGGTTTCAGGTATTGTTTGTGGATAATTATTCATTTCTATATGGCCCACGGGGCAGTTAGAGGCACAGCTTCCACAAGAATTACATTTACTTTGATCTAGATTGAATTGGGACATTTTTTCATCTCGGATTAGTTATTGAGAACATGATTTAGATTAATATCTGAAATTCAGTAAATTAAATACTAACTTTTATTTTTAATTTAAGCATTAATAATTTAATTTATATTTCTAATATGAATACTATTAGGTATTTTGAAAAATAGGGATACACATAGAATTAATTAAAAATAATTTTTCTTGGTTTAAATTAAAATTAGAATAATTTTATTATTTAAAAATAGTTTTATAAAAATAATTGAATTAGAATGAATTAATAAATGGTAAATAAGTTACAATGAAATTTTATTTAAAATAAACTATATAATTATTATAATAACTATAATAATAGATGAGGAGAGTTACCCTCCTTAAAGGAAAGTCCTCTGCAAATTAATTTATAAACTAATGCTTAACTCCTCTTCCTCTTTTACTTCCAGCTTTCCTGTATCGGGATTTTGGTCTGGTTCTTTTATTGGTTCCTTTGACTTTGGACATATTTTCACCTCCAAATTATTAATTTTATTATTTATTTAAGAGCATGAATCTAAATTTAATTGAACACACTCAATTTGATTTTAACGTGAATATGATATTTCAACGTTTATTATTAATTAGCGATTAAGGAAATTAATATTTGCTTTAACACGCCAATATTTGTTCTTTGATATCTTTTTTAATAATTACTTATATACTTTACCTATTTGCTTTTAAATAGCCATACATAAGAAGTTTAAGGGTAGGATATAATAAATTCAAATTTAAAAATTTAATCATTCCTTACTTATCATATGTCTATAATTTACTTATCTTAAAAGGATTACCTTGTTAGGATTGCTTATCCATTATTTAATAAAATATTTTTTTAAAATAATATTAAAATAATTTTCAGTATTTCTATTTTATTTATAAAAAAAGAATTTGTATTTAATTAATTTTTTTATATTTGTTTATTTGTTTTAAAAACTGAATATGTTATTTTTTATATTTGTTTTTGTTTTAAAAACTGAATATGTATTTAATTAAATATTCAGTCTTCTAAGGTGGAAGTATCACCTAAATCTTCTCCTTCTTCCTGAGCTCTTAAAATACGTCTCATTATTTTCCCACTTCGGGTTTTAGGAAGTTTATCAACCTGTTGTATTTCTCCTAAAACTGCTACTGGCCCTAACTCATAGCGAACGTGTTTTTCAGGTTTT
>CAYUFT010000112.1:0-5748 GCA_964444115.1 uncultured Methanobacteriaceae archaeon | reverse complement strand
ATCCCAGTTAGGGTATTCAATGGGTGCTGGAATAGGAGATTCTAATAGTAGCAGCAAAACACAACGCAGCTACTTTTAATTATCTTTTAATTGTTCAATTAATTAATTATTCATTATTTTTTATTTTTTATTTTTTATTTTTATTCCATATTATTAAGGACTAATAAAAACTAATTTAAAGATAAGTATTTATTCAAAAAGAGCAAATAAAAACAATTATATAATTTCTATGGGAATTATAAAAACATTGAATAAAAATAAGTACTAAAATTTCTTTAAAGGAATAATCAAATGATTATAAATGCAAATAGTCATTAATTAAATTCTTGATAGAAATAATGTACATAAAATAACATGAATATTACAATTCTCATACGGAGGTTAAAACATGGTTGTTAAAATCGAAGTATTCACATCCCCTACATGTCCTTACTGTCCTATGGCAGTGGAAGTTGTAGAAGAAGCTAAAAAAGATTTAGGAGATTCCATTGAAATCGAAAAAGTCGATATCATGGAAGATCGGGAAAAAGCAGTGAATTATGGACTAATGGCAGTTCCTGCTGTTGCCATCAATGGCGTAGTTAAGTTCGTCGGAGCTCCTGGTAAAGAAGAACTAATGGCTGCCCTTAAAGAAGAATTAAAAGAATAATTTTAAATTATTCTTAAAAATACTTATTTTTTATTTTAGGACTTTTATTTTATATCAATAATTAAAAAATAATTAATTAATATATTTAAATTAAAGAAATATTTACTGATGAACATATTTTAGGACTTTTTTAATATGACTAAGAAAGATGAAGGAATATCTTTTGGAATAACCACCGGCAGTGCTGCGACTGCAGCTGCATTGGCTGCTTTGAAAATAATTCTGGAAGATAAAATTCACAACCACATTAAGATTTCTATTCCTTCTGGAGAGCTGGAGATTGAAATATATGATGCTAAAAAAATTTCTAAAAACATTGCTCATGCATCTGTGGTAAAAAAACCATACCCCGATCCAGATGTAACCATCAATCTAGAAATTAGGGCCGAACTTGAACTCACCTCCCAACCAGGAATCATCATTAAGGGAGGTGAAGGTGTAGGTACTATCACCAAACCAGGACTCCAAATACCCATGGGTCAGGCCGCGATTAATCCTGTTCCTCAAGAAATGATTAGGGAAAATATTCAGAGGTATCTTCCTTCTGGAAAAGGTGCAATAATTACTATCTTTGTTCCCAAGGGGGAAAAAATTGCATCTCGAACCATGAACCCCCGTTTAGGAATTATTAATGGAATTTCCATATTAGGCACCACCGGAATTGCCCGACCCATGTCTCTGGAATCATTTAAAAAGGCAAAATCATGCCAGATAGATATTGCATTAGGTCAGGAATATGAAGAATTAATATTTGTACCAGGGAATATTGGGGAAAAACTGGCCCTCCAGTCCATGGATGTTGAAAAGGACCAGATAATTCACATGAGCAATTACGTGGGTTACATGTTAGAACAGGCTGTGGAAAAAAAGGTTAAAAAAATCATTTTATTTGGCCATGCCGGGAAGTTAGTGAAAATAGCTGGTGGAATATTCAATACCAAACACCGCGTGGCCGATGGCCGCCGAGAAATAATAACTGCTCATGCAGCCCTTGCTGGGGTTTCTCAGGATACTTTAAAGGAAATTTTCTATTCAAAAACCACTGAAGATATGATTGATATACTAATAGAATCTCATAAGGAAAATGAAGTATTTGATAGTATTTCACGGGCCATAAAAGAAAATATCAAAGAGAGTTATCATTTAGAATTAGAAGTAATTATTGTCAGAATGAATGGAACTGTTTTAAACTCAAATAAATAAAAGGTAAGCATTTTCTTAATAAATATCATTTTATAATATTCTTTACAAAAATAATCATATATTGTCATTAACTATTGTTTAAGGTGAAAAAATGAAAATAGCTATGGTAGGACATTTCCCTCCACATATCGGTGGAATTTCTTCTTATGTATATTTATTATCAAAAAAATTGATAGAAAATGAAGATGAAGTGTTTGTGCTCACTTATCCCCATGAAAATGTTCAATCCCTGGAAGGTATTCATGTGGAATCTGCCGCAGCCCCTAATATTAAGGGCCTGCGAGGAATGATTTTTTCATTAACCGGAACCATTAAATTAGTTCAAATGGTTAGGGAAAATGACATAAACCTTATTCATGCGCATTATCTATCTCCTCCCGGACTAATTGGATTAATGGCTAGTATGATTACGGGAGTACCTTTCTGTGTGACTCTCCATGGCTCTGATGTATTTTTACTATCCTCAAATCGAATTTTAAGGCCAATTTTCAAGTTGATACTTAATCATGCCCTAGGAGTTTTTGTAGTGAGCAAAGCCGTGAAAGATAAGGTTTTGGAATTAAAAATACCTAATCTGGAGCAAAAAATAAAAATAACCTGGAACGGAGTGGATACTCATCGATTCAATCCCCAGAATAAAGGAAAACTTAGAAAAGAACTGGGAATTAAAGATGAGGAGCAAGTTATTCTTTTTGTGGGAAATTTAGTTGCTCAAAAAGGAGTTAAACATCTTTTAAGAGCCAAAAAACTCATGGAAGAACCTTCAAAGCTGGTTATTGTTGGTGGTGGGCCTCTCTTGCAGGAACTCAAAGGAGTGGCGGAATATGAAGATATGAAAAGCGTCATTTTTACCGGGCCTCGAAGCGACGTGGAAAATCTTATTCCTGATGCAGAAGTAATGGTTATGCCTTCTCTAAGTGAAAGCTTTGGAATAGCTCTTTTAGAAGGAATGGCAATTGGAAAACCAGTAGTGGCCACTAATGTAGGTGGAATTCCAGAATTAGTAAATGAAGATGTGGGACTACTTGTAAAACCAAAAGATCCTGTGGCCCTGGCCGAAGCCCTTGATAAATTGCTTAAAGATCCTCAGATGAGAGAAAAAATGGGAATAATGGCCCAAAAAAGAGCAATGGAGTTTGTAGAGCTGGAAATACCCTACTGAAATATTATTTGAATTTTTTCATTAGACGAATTTAAATATAATTAATATTATTATAAAAAAGAAATTGACAAGGAAAAATTATGTCCAGAAAAGATTTTACTCACCTGAGCTCTAAGGGCGTGCACATGGTAGAAGTGGGAGAAAAACCTTCCATGAAAAGAAGTGCTACTGCCAGTGGCCGAATATTTTTAAATCCACAGACCATTGAATTAATTCAAAATCAAGAAATAAAAAAAGGTAATGTGCTTACCACCGCCCAAATCGCGGCCATAAATGCTGTTAAAAACACGTCTAATATGATTCCTCTGTGTCACCCTTTGAGTATCACTGGAATCGAAGTGGATTTTGAAGTGGAGAAAGAAAGCATCTGGACGTCAGTAAGTGTGAAATGTGCTGGAAAAACAGGTGTGGAGATGGAAGCACTGACTGGGGCCAGTGTTGCTCTTTTAACTATATGGGACATGGTCAAAAGTGTGGAAAAGGATGAGAATGGCCAATATCCCACAACCAGGATAGAAGAGATTAAAGTAACTGAAAAAATCAAAGAATAAAAGTTTTTTAGTTTTTTCGTTCTTTTTTAAGTTCTTATTTAAATATTATAAAAATATTAAAAATTTTATTTTTCAAATTTTAATTAAATTTAATTAAAAGTTAATCTAACTTAAGAATGAAACAGTATAATCTTTATAACTTTAAAAAAATCAATATATCACTAAAAGCTTAATTAATTAAAATAATTCTAATCACGCGCTGATAATCATGGAAACATTAGACCATTCTTTAAAAGAAATTTTACAGGGTTGCTATCCCCACATAGAACAATTGAACCCCGCCCAAAAAGCTGTTCTTGAATCGGGATATTTGGAAGAGAACAAGAATTTCATTGTGGCCATACCCACCGCTAGTGGAAAAACTCTATTGGGAATGATGGCTGCTTTAAAAACACTTATGGGTGGTGGAAAGGTAGTTTATGCCGTTCCTTTAATTTCCATCCAGAATGAAAAGATAAAAGAGTTTAAGGCCTTTGAAGAGTACGGAATAAAAGTAGGGCGCCATCCCAACTCATCTGATCTTTCAGTGATGGTTTTTGAATCATTTGACTCTATTACTCGGTTTTCCTGGAACACCCTTAGAGAAGTGGACCTTTTAATTGTGGATGAGTTCCACATGATTGGAGAGTACTCCAGGGGACCAACCATTGAATGTGCCATAACCAGATCCAATCTTATAAACCCTGGAATGCGAATAATTGCTTTATCTGCAACATTACAGAACATGGAAGAGATTTGCGGCTGGTTGGATGCTGAAGTGGTGGAGCATGACTACCGCCCAGTACCCTTGCACAAAGAAATCCTCAACACCGAAATGTTCAATACCAAAAATAAAAACGATGTCATAGTAAAAATCCTGGAAAAATCTATTGAAGATGATGCTCAGGCCCTGGCCTTTGTTTCCACTCGTCTTTTTACAGAATCACTCGCCAAATTCGTTTCTGGTAAAATAAAGCGTAAGGTTCCTCGAGAAAAGAAAAAAGCGTTCCGAGAAGTTGCAGACAAGATTCTAGAAGTTCCTAAAAAGAAAGGCACCCGCCCCACATCTATCTGCCTTAAATTAGCCGAGAGTGCGGAAAATGGAGTGGCTTTTCACCATGCCGGCCTTTTCAATGAACAAAAAGAAATCATTGAAGACGAATTCCGTTTAGGGAATTTATTAATGATTACTGCCACTCCCAGTTTGATGTATGGAGTTAATTTACCATCCCGAAGTGTGGTTATTAGAGATTACACCCGCTGGACATCTCAAGGGCCTCAAAACATTCCAGTTTTTGATTATGAGCAGATGTCTGGGCGTGCTGGTCGGCCCCAATATGATGATGTGGGTTACTCCTACTTGATTGCCAAAACCCTGGATGAAGCTCAAAACCTGCAAGAGTTCTATGTTAATGGAGAAGTGGAAGCAACCAATTCCAAGCTCATAGAAAATAAAGACGCTGTTTATAGGCAGATTATTGCCCAGGTAGCCTCTACTCTGGCTAAAAATCCTGTGGAAATTCAGGAATTCTTTACCAAAACATTTTATGGCTACCAAATGCAGCACAATCCATATATGAGTGCCTTTGCTGCAGATAGCCTGGAATTTGAGATTAATGAAGCCGTGAATTTTTTAATGCAAAACGGTATATTGCAGGCCACTCCCGAAGGTTTGAAGGCCACTGCGTATGGTTTACTCATAGCTAAATCCAATTACACCGTAGAAACCGCAGTGAAATTAAAAGAGTATGCTAATCAAATGGAAGAGCTGGACCTCAATCAGTTAATTTATCAGATGTGCCGCACTCCAGACATGCCATTAATATCCTTTAAAGGCCGTAAAAGCAAAGATCCTGTTCGAGAGAAGCTATCCAGTAAGGGAATCTTTGCTGTGGATATGCGTAATCAGGAGGCCACTACCGCATCCCTTATGGAGTGGATTGATGAGCGTAATGAATATGAGATTGAAAACGCATTTCATGTTTATGCTGCCACCACCAGAAGGGCCGCCTATGAGGCCTCACTAATGGTGAAGTTCTTTAAGAACATCTGCGAAGTTTCTGGAATTTATGCCCATTCTAGAGATTTAGAAATACTATCTGCGCGTTTGTATTATGGAGTGAAGGACGAGCTTATTCCTTTAGTTTTAGGAGTTAAGAGATTGGGAAGAAAACGGGCCCGTGCTTTGGTTAAAACCTTTGGAG
>CAYUFT010000111.1:1404-6216 GCA_964444115.1 uncultured Methanobacteriaceae archaeon | reverse complement strand
ACATCAATGCCATAAATGAAATCAATAAAGAAGGCTCTATAAAAGATGCAGTAGACAATGGAGTACTAAAAAAGGGTATAATGTATGAATGTGTTAAGAATAATATTCCTTTTGTTCTTGCAGGATCTATACGCGATGATGGGCCTTTACCGGATGTTATAACTGATGTAATTGAGGCACAAGATGCAATGCGAATTTATGCACAGGATGTGGATATGGTGATTATGATTGCCACCATGCTACATTCTATAGCAACGGGTAACATTCTCCCTTCTAAAGTTAAAAGCATATGTGTGGATATAAATCCTGCTACTGTCACTAAACTGGCTGATAGAGGAAGTGCTCAAGTGGTAAGTATTGTGACTGATGTTGGCGCATTTTTACCAATATTGCTCGATGAGCTAAAAAAATAATGTAATTAAGAAATTTTAGGGAAGGATTCAAATTAATAATTAATTTTTTCCCATTTTTTTGGATCACATAAAACTAAATAATAATTAGCGATTATTAATCCAGAGTTTTCTGTTGTGCGGTGGTGAAGAAATAATAAAATGAAATCAACACTAACAACAAGATTACGATATTCAAATAAAATAAATAGCCAACAGCACTTATTATTCCCACTTCATTACTGGAATAAGTTATTACAAAAATAGCCACTCCTAAAAGAAATGAAATAGCACCCTTACGTATTTGAGCATACTTTAAAAAGAATCGGGCCTGCATTTCCTCTTTATTGTAGGTTATAAAAATGACCATAGCTCCTAAAATACACACTATCACTGTAATAAATACAATTAAATTAATTATTTCTAAAATAGACAAATATTCACCTCCTAATAGGTTTATTATGTCTTTAAAAATATTTATAATTTATGAATTAATATTTATGATGAATCATACTCACGACTATTTAAAAAAAATAAAATAAATATATTTTCACTATTCTTAATTTAATGACTTCAGTTAATTAACCACTAAAAAGTAGGAAAATCATTTATTTACTGCTTTTGGAGTGATAAAATGAATGGACAAAACAGAAAAGATATTAAACGAGGATCTGAAGTTTATATAGTACTTAAAAAAGATCAACGCACTGGAAAAAGAACCAAGGGTTTAGTTAAAGATTTGCTCACAAAATCTGCTTACCATCCACATGGAATAAAGGTTAGGCTTGAAGATGGGAGTGTAGGTAGGGTTCAAGAAATTCTAAAATAATTAAATAATATTTATTATTGTCCAATACTCATTAGTTTAACTTATAATTCTTAATTCAGATTATGGGCAAATAATAGAATAAAAGATGATATTAATACATAATAATGGGGATTTTTCATGATAAGGGGAAATATTTTAAATGTTTTTACAGATGAATTGTATCCTGCTGAAATTACTATTAAATCAGGTATTATAACGTGTGTAAAAAAAATTGAAGGACATTTTGATGGAATCATAATTCCCGGACTAATAGATGCCCATATTCACATTGAAAGTTCTATGCTAACTCCTTCTTTTTTTGCTAAAGCCGTGGTTACTAACGGTACAACTGCTGTAGTGGCCGATCCCCATGAAATAGCTAATGTATGGGGCCTTGAGGGGATTAATTTCATGCTTAATGATTCGAAAAAGGTTCCCCTTCGATTTTTTTTCTCAGCACCATCTTGTGTACCGGCAACAGAATTTGAGACTTCTGGAGCAGGCATGGGCTCTGATGAAATTGATATTTTAATGGAAAAGGAAGAAATTGTGGCTCTGGGTGAGATGATGAATTTTCCAGGAGTTATAAATGCTGATCCTCAAGTCATGGCCAAAATTGCTAGTGCTAAACGCCATAAAAAACCTATTGATGGCCACGCACCACTTTTATCGGCTGGAGAACTTTGTAGCTATATATCTTCTGGGATTTCTACTGATCATGAATGCAGTTCGCTGGAAGAGGCCCTTGAGAAAAAAGAACTGGGAATGAAAATAATGATTAGGGAAGGTTCTTCTGCAAAAAATTTGGAAGATTTAATATCTGTGGGGGGAGATTTCCTAGTTTCTGATGATAAACACCCTCAAGATCTTTTAGAAGGACATCTGAATTATATAGTTAAAAAAGCAATTAAATTAGGCATGGATCCAGTGAAAGCTATTAAAATGGTAACTATTAATTCTGCTAAACATTATTCTCTTAATATGGGAGCTATTAGTCCTGGTAGGGCGGCTGATTTTATTTTGATAGATAATTTGACAGATTTTAATGTAAAAAAGGTTTTTATTGGTGGGGAATTAGTTGCTGAAAATAAATCTGCTCTTTTTGATGCAAGCCATCATGACCAGCACAATAGCATTGCTCTTGAAAAACTTGAACCATCAGATTTTAGAATTCATGCTTCTGGAAATGAGGCAATTGTCCGGGTGATTAATGTTTCTGATGGGCAAATTATAAGTTCTGAGTCTGAAGCAAGGATACAAATTATTAATCGAGATTTAGTTCCAGATACATCATTAGATGTACTGAAGATTTCGGTTATTGAAAGGCATGGAAAATCAATAGCTTTGAAAAATAAAGAAGGATTTGATGATAAAGAATTATTAAATAATAAAAAAAATAGGTTGAAAAATCTCCCAAATTTATGCACGGCTTTTGTAAAAGGATTTGGTATTGAAGAGGGAGCATTTGCTTCCAGTGTGGCCCATGATTCACACAATGTGATTGTTATAGGCACTAATAATCAATATATGTCCCAGGCAGTGAATACTTTAATAGAGAATAAAGGTGGGCTGGTAGCAATATCGAAAAATGGTGAAAAATCTTTAAAATTACCGATAGCTGGCTTAATGGTGGATGATGATGCAGAAATAGTATCTTCTAAATTACGAGAACTTCATAACCTGGCCTTGGAAATGGGATGCTCTCTTGAATCTCCTTTGATGACAATGTCATTTTTGACCCTTCTGGTAATTCCTCAATTAAAAATAAGTGATAAAGGCCTTTTTGATGTTTCTAAATTTGAATTTGTGGATGTAATTAAGAAAATAATTAATTAAAATTTAAATAATTAATCGAGATCCTTAAAATTTTCTTTAATTTCTTTTATTATCTCTTGCAGTGCCTTTTTTTCTTGAGGACTACCTACTTTCTTTACTACCCTATTCATTTCATTTATTCTGGCCCAGTAACTAGTTCTTGTTTCATTATTTGCCAATTCAAACCTAGTATAATGTATTAACGACTCAATTACAGCATATATTCCTCTATTTAGTGGAATGGCCTGAGAATTGATTTGAACTACTTCTTCAACATCTGCGGTCACAATCGACATTTTGGAAGATCCTAAATCATTATTTTTAGTAATTTCTTTTATTTTTGCTACATGACAAACAAAAAAAGCATCTGCATCTTTTAAAAAAGGAATTTCATTATAATATTCAAAATATTTATCATTAAGGTCTTTTAAAGTTGATTTAGTAAAAATAATAGGATTTTGAGTTATATTCACGATAAAATAATCATGGTGGTGGATATTATTTACAGTATGGGTCCCTTCGTACAAATATAAAACAATCTCTTTTGAATTTTTGCATAAAACTCCAATAGGAGCAGCATTAACTGAGCCATTAGTATTAGTATCCTTATCATCTGTTTTTAAATCATCATACGCCTTTAAGTTGCCTAAATTCTTTTCAAACCCATTAACATTTTTAGTTGTGATAATTGTTTCGTATAATTGGCCTTTTGCCATGTGAAGAGAATATAAATCATTTAATTTTTTATAATTGGGATTTTCATTATTTAAATGATTTTCTGGCATATTGATTCCTTTTTATTCTTTAATTTCATTATTAATAATTTAATAATGCTAATAAGGATTTTTTAAATAGAATTTACTATTTTAATACATATCCTTCTAGATCTGCATTAATAATACAGTCAAAATCTACTTTACTATCCCAATCTGCTTTACGGAACATATCCATGTAGGATATTCCAATCACCTTTCCACCATCACTTAAAATATTTTCAACTAATTCATTAATATCACTGGGTTTAGATCCAATGTGAGGGATGGAAAGACCTCCTAAAAGAACTAAAACATCAGCATTTACATTAGTTTTTTCCCCTAATTCTAGCCCATAATCAGTTATTTTCATTTTACGAGCTTTATTCATGTCAGTTATTGGAATAAAAATAGTTTCCTTTTCTCTAATTGAATATGCAAAAAGTAATGCAAAAGGAGTGCAGACTCCAGGAACTCCTGCAAAAGCAATTTGCTTGGCATATTTCACTTCATCTTTAAATGCTTCTAAATGGCCTTTAATACCTTTAAATTCTTTGATTTTTTCCATAAAATCCCCCAATTTACGAAAATAACAATAAACTATGCCATGTTTTTTAATAAATATTACAATTATAATCTAAAATTTTATATCTTAATATACTTGTAATGATATGATAATACTCAAATGTTATTGTTATTCTTTTTTAGTTAATTAATTTTTCAAAGTTAATATAACCATACGGTTATATTTAATCAAATAAATATTTTACATCATGGAAATTGAAAACCTTAAAAGGGGACTGGAAATATTGACTTCATCTGAGGATTTTGCATGTATTGTTCCTGAAGTTAGGACCAATTTAGTAATGGCCAAAATAGATGCTAAAACTGAAAAAGATGTTGCAGGAATTCCAGGAAGGATAACTACTTTTAATGGAAGGGCTTTTGCTTGTAGGGAACCTGAATTTGGAGCATCTTCTCACATGGCCCGTATGGTTTTAAATGTTAGAAAATACGATTCGACAAAAAGAAGTGCCATTGATCTCAA
>CAYUFT010000111.1:0-1304 GCA_964444115.1 uncultured Methanobacteriaceae archaeon | reverse complement strand
TCATATGAGGGATCATAATGAAGTATGATATGTATTACGAGCTTTTGGAACAGCCCAAATCATTAAAAGATACTTTAAAAGCAGAAAAATCTCAAATGTCTGAGATTTCTAGCAAAATATCTGAAATGGATCGTTTATATTTGGTAGGTTGCGGAAGCTCTTTATCAACCTGTTATTCTGCTAGAGATGCTATTAACATGGTTTACGACACGCCAGTCGAAGTTTTTACTGGTTATGAGTTTCTTTATCATAAAAAAATCGAAAATAAAAATGCAGGACTTATAGTAACTTCGCAATCTGGAGAAACTGCAGATACTTTAGCTGCGCTTCGAAGGGCTAATGAAATTGGCCTTCCCACAGTGTCCATAACCAATGAATCTGAAAGCAGTATGATGAAAGAGGCTGCAAACTCAATTTTAACCAGATGTGGTAGGGAAAATGCTATATTAGGTACTAAAACTTATGTTACGCAGTTAATGTGTTTATATCAAATTCTTTTTGATGCTTTTGATACTTCACAATCATCTGAAGTTTTAAAACAGCTGAAAGATCTTCCAGATATCACTGAGAAACTTATTAAATCCACGGAAAATGAAAATAAAGAACTGGCCCAGAAATTTGCACAGGAAGATATTTTTTACTGTATGGGTGGAGGACCTAATTATGGATTGGCCTACAAATTGGCCATGACTATGCTCATGGAAGGCGCCATTAAACATGCATGTCCTCTTTATTCTGCAGAATTCCGGCACGGTCTTATTGAAAGAGTGGAAAAAAGTGTTCCTACAATCTTTTTAGATTCTGGATATCCTGGTGATGAATTAACTGAAAGAGCAATCGAATTCTGTGACAATATTGGTGCTAATAATATCGTATTTAAAATGCAGGATTATGCAGATATTAATTATTTATTATCTCCATTTGTACTGGTAGTTCCTCTGGAATGGTTTGTTTATTATCTGGCCCATTTCAATGGAGAAGATCCGGGCAGTACCAGGCATATTGGGAAAGTTAGATATTAAATTACTCAGTTAGCAAAATATGAGTAAATATTTTAAAATAATCTTTTTATTATATTTTATAAAATAAAAAATTTCACATAATTCTTTTTTTTAAAAATTTACTTTTTTTATAAATAAAATTAATTGGATAAAAGTATTTTTAATATTTCTTTTTGGATGAATTTCAGAATAATAATTTTTAGGATTAAATTCATTTTAGCTTATTTTAAAATAAATATTAAATAAAATATTAATTAATAACCATTTTTACCAGGAGATGGTTTACAATAAAATCCACTTCTA
>CAYUFT010000110.1:0-6339 GCA_964444115.1 uncultured Methanobacteriaceae archaeon | reverse complement strand
AAACTAAAAATATAAAAGAATTAAAATTATAATTATTCAAATTAAATAATTCACAAATAGAAAAAAATTCTTCTTGTGAATATTGTAAATAGAAAATTATAAGTTTAAATTTATTCTACTATTTCAGCGAAGGCGAAATTCCTTCTAGTAGCGTTAATTCTAATTTTTACTTCGTCGCCAACTTTAGCGCCTGAAACAAAAATCACAAAACCTTCAATACGGGTTATTCCGTCTCCGTCTCTTCCCATATCTTCAATTTTAACATCATATTCGTCTCCTTCATTAATAGGAGAAGAATTACCTCTATTGTCATTACCGTAATTATTTCCAAACAAATTTTTCACATCCAATATTAGTCAACTTAATGACTAATAAAACTGTGTTTGATGCACTATATATAGTTATGGTGAGAATCCTTAAAAATAAAGTAATAATAAAATCAAGTGCCACTTAGAACAAAGCAATCTATCAAATCTAGATTAAAATAAAATCAACATTAATACAAAAAAATAGAAAATAGCATTAACTATCAAAATAAAAATATAAAATGTATTTATACGGCCAAAAATATCTTAAAATTTTATCCGAGAGGTGATTTAATGTCAGAGGTATATGAAAAAATGGTTAAAGAAGCAATATCTGCACAAAGAGCAGACGTTGACACTGTAAAATCAAAGAGGGGGTCAAAATTCCATATAAAAGACACCAAGGCCTACTTTGATGTTGTACAAAAAATGAAAGCAGTTGGTGATCAGAGTAAATCAGTAATAGATTTGCATGTGGACTCTGTTACATCCCATTACAACATTTTAACCAGCTTAACAGATACCATACGGCCTGAAGACGATCCTTTTGTAGAACATTATCAGACCCCGGTAATTCTGGAAATATTAAGAGATGAAGACCCTGAATTTGAAAAAAGCATGAATAAATTTATTGATGCAATTTCCAAAGCTGAAGCTTTAGTTGGACGAGAAGTAGTACGTAGATACGGTGGATTCTATGGACCAACATGTGTAGTCGATTTTGCCTTGATTCCAGGAAGTACCAGTAATGTGGTAAATCAAATATTAAAAACTACAGATATGCCAGAAGCCCATAAACAGGCCATATTATCCGCAAAATCATGGGGAATGAATACTTCTTATGGAATAGGAGAAGTATTTGGTAGCGAAATTGAAAAAGGATCTACTGTAAGCCAGGCCGTGGAAAAAGAAATAGAAATGGTCAAATATATTTACCAAGAGCCTGTTGATGCTCAGGCCAAATTAATGGACTCATTAGGCCACACCTCATTTGATGTTAGGACCTATATGTCCCAGTACCGCCAAAAAATGGAAAAAACTGTAAAAAATGCCGTGGATGACAATGTCCATTATGCAAATATACTAACTGTGCCGGCCTACTGTGTAGGAGATATTTCACACCATATTGCCCAGTCTACATTTAATATGTGTAAAGACGATATGACCATGGCCATAATTGAAGCTACCACCGATGTTATGGATCAAACACTAAACAACGCATTGCCTAATTTTAAAAGTGAATATGAAATATTATCACTGGCTACTGGTTCATCAGCATGTGCGGTGGAATACATATTAGAATTAGACGGTTTTAATGCACCAATGGTCGTTGATCTGTTAACCAAAAGATTCCATAATTTTGTACAGCTCAAACCAGACCGTGGGGCCGCTGCCGAGCTTCATAACTGTGATTTCATGGATATGATTTACCGGGGATGGGGCCATTTAGATAAAGCTAGAAGAGTTAAAAATGGTTCTCCAGGACAATTGAAACCTAAAATTGCCGGATTTGAAGTAGATTTAACTCCTGTAGATAAGAATGAAGTTGTTATGAATCCACAGAGATATACATATCCTGCTTGCGCTATAACTGTCCGATACTCATCATTAATGAGATTAGCTGATTATCCATGCTTATTAACCAGTGAACCGGTCACGGCTACATTAATGACCAATATCATAGCTCTTCACAAAGAAAGTGCGGCATCACCAGCCAGAACTTGTAAAAACTGTGCAGCCGCATCATTAGTGGACTTCAGACACTCCCACTGCCAATGGAAAGAAGCTGTGTAATTTTAATCCATTAAATTAATTCATAAATTTATTTTTTGAATTTAAAAAATAATTTTAAAAAATTAAATTAATTTGGGGTGAATAAAATGAAATGTTATATCTGTGCAGAAGAAGGAAAAGATAGTGATGCCGTGGCCATTTGCATTGTTTGTGGAATGGGTTTGTGCATGAAACATTCCATAAGAGAAGAAACAGAAGTATGGTCCGGAGGCTATCCATTTCCCGCGGAAAAAATGGATAAAACCTTGCCAAGAATTTTATGCCACTATTGTTACGGGGCACTTAAAGAGGGATCTTAAATGGTTTCCATAGCAAAAAGATCACTGGCTGAGTTCATTGGAACATTCTTTCTAGTTTTTTTTGGAGCAGGAGCTGCAGTAATTACTTTAATGATTAGTAAAGGTCAAACACCTCCTAACAGCTTTAATATAGGTATTGGTACTTTAGGTGGATTTGCAGATTGGTTAGCAATTGGGCTAGCATTTGGTTTAGCAATAATGGCCAGTATTTATGCATTTGGGAGAATATCTGGTTGTCACATAAACCCGGCTGTTACCTTGGGATTATGGTCTATAAAGAAGTTTCCATCCCGTGATGTAGGACCTTATATAGCTGCCCAGTTAGCAGGGGCCAGTGTGGCCAGCATATTATTTGCATCCATAGTAGGGATGAGTGCAGTTACTGTTGGTGGTTTAGGAGCTACCGCACCCTTTCCAGGCATAGGATATGTTCCAGCCATTATCGCTGAGGCCATAGGCACGTTTCTTTTAATGATAACCATTATGGGCGTGGCAGTGGATAGAAAAGCCCCCTCAGGATTTGCAGGCCTAATAATCGGATTAACCGTGGCAGGAATTATTACTACACTAGGAAATATTACTGGATCGTCTTTAAATCCCGCCAGAACATTTGGCCCATATTTAGGTGATTTAATATTCGGTGGAAGTAATTTATGGTACTATTTCCCAATTTATGTGATAGGGCCAGTAATTGGTGCCATATTAGCGGCATTTACTTACCAATACCTGTACAGTGACTTGAAAAACTAATAAATATTTCAATTATTTTTATTTTTGTAATTAGTAGAAACAAAGTATTATATCAGAATAATTGACTTTTTAGTAATCTATTATTTATATAACCTTACTAAAATTTACTAATCAATGATATTTTTAGTAAATTAATTTTATATTAAAAATAGAAAATTTTTTTAATCTTGGAGAGAATTTATGGCAATTTTAATAAATAGGGATGGGACGATTTCTTTCAGAAGTGCATCAATATTATCCCTAATAATTTTAATCATATTTACAATCACCATCCTATTTTTTAGAAATGATACCTATATTAAATCAGCGTTCAGCGACATAATTACTTCACTAATAAATTTATTGGCAGTAATTAGTTTGTTATACGCTGCCAAACTCTCAAAAGTATATGGAAAAAGAGTATATTTGGCCTGGTTAATTTTAGGTATCGGGCAGTTATTTTTTACTCTTGGAGATATCTCATGGGGATATATTGAGCTTTATTTAAATCAAAGTCCTATTTTTTCCATATCTGACATATTTTATTTAGTATATTATCCATTATTTGTTTTAGGAATATTTTTATTGCCCCGAGCTCGTTTTAACAGATTAGATCTATCAAAAATTATTTTAGATATTTCAGTTGTTGTAATAACTACGGGATTATTATTGTGGACATTTCTAATTGTCCCCATGTTCATAAATATAGAAGGAAACATCCCAGCAGCATATGTATCTTTAACTTACGTTGTTTTAGATTTTATACTATTATTCGCTTTGTTAGACATGATTTATAGTAGGATTAGTAGTATAAAAGAAAATCCATTATTTTTATTAGCTGCAGGGATAATTTTTCAAATAATTAGCGATATATTTTTTATTTATCAAACAATTCAAGGAACTTTTGAATCAGGTAGTTTGATAGATATTGGATGGATAGCTGGATTTTTACTTATAGGATTAGCCGGAATACTTCAGATCAATAATTCTATTCAAAAACAAAAGGAAATCCAGAATAAAACTAAAAATAAATCTGATGAAAAAGTAATTCAACCAGAATGGACATCTTATTTGCCATTTATTTGGATAATTTTAGCTTATGTAACATTTGCCTGGAGTTATCATCAGAACCAGTTAACCAATTTAGAGCAAGTTATATGGATGGGAACTCTGATTATTGTATTAGTAATTATCCGACAAATAATCTCTTTTAGAGAAATTAACCATCTTTATAATGCTGCAGAGGATGAAATTTTAAAACGATTTAAAGCAGAAGCAAAAATAAAAGAATCATTAGAAGAAAAAGAAGTGCTTCTCAAAGAAATCCACCACCGGGTCAAAAATAACATGCAAATCATATCCAGTCTTTTAAGCTTACAATCACGACAGATTAAGGATCCTGATGCTGCGGATATATTTAAAGAGAGTCAAAATAGAGTAAGATCTATGTCCATGATACATGAACGACTTTATCAATCAGAGAACCTTTCTAGTATTAATTTTGGTGAATACGTTAACAGTTTATCCTTAGATCTTTTAAAAACGTATGTTTCTGACCCGGATCTTGTTGAACTGAAGATAAATGCCGAAAAAATTAAAGTAAATATTGATACTGCAATTCCCTGCGGCCTAATATTAACCGAACTTGTTTCAAATGCATTCAAATATGCGTTTCCTGAAGGAAGAAAAGGTAAAATAACAATTGATTTCTATAAAAAGGGAGAATTTTTTACTCTTAAAGTGAGTGATAATGGTATAGGAATTCCCGAATCATTAGATTATAAAAATACAAAGTCTTTAGGTTTACTACTTGTAAATTCATTAATAACACAAATCAATGGAGATCTAATTCTTGATACATCCCATGGAACTTCATTTATAATTAAATTTAAAGAAGTGAATTATGAAGCTAGGATTTAACCCAATATAATATTAAAAAAATTTAAAATAAATATTAGTTGCACCTAAATTTAAAAATAATAATCTAAAAGCTGGTTTCTAAAAGAATTTTAGGATATATTTGAAAAATAAATTAATTTCTAAAATAGGAAAAAAAGATTATATAGATAATTTTGAAATCCTTTCCATAGCTTCTTTAGTATTTTCCAAAGTATTGAATGCCGTGATACGGAAGTAACCTTCTCCACTTGGGCCAAAACCCACACCAGGAGTTCCCACAACATTGGATTCATTTAATAGTAAATCAAAGAATCCCCAAGAATCCATGCCTTCTGGAGTTTTAACCCATATGTAAGGAGAGTTTATACCACCATAAACATTTAGGCCAATTTCTATTAATCTTTCACGAATAATAGCTGCATTTTTCATATAGTATTCAATAGATTCTGCAATTTCTTTTTTCCCTTCACCACTGTAAACTGCTTGTGCTGCTTTTTGAATAGGGTAAGAAACACCATTGAATTTGGTAGTCTGTCTTCTATTCCACAAAGGATTAATAGCCTGGGCTTTGCCTTCTTCATCATATCCCATAAGTTCTTTAGGCACTACAGTATAAGCACATCGAGTACCAGTGAATCCTGCGTTTTTAGAGAAACTTCTAAATTCAATGGCCACCTCTTTGGCTCCTTCTATTTCATAAATACTGTGAGGAATATCCTTTTCAGTAATATAAGATTCGTATGCTGCATCAAAGAGAATTATAGCTTTATTTTTTTGGGCATAGTTTACCCAAGTGGCCATCTGGTCTTTGGTTAAGGTTGTTCCAGTAGGGTTGTTAGGAAAACACAAGTAAATCAAATCCACTGGTTCTGATGGTAACTCCGGCACGAAATCATTTTCCGCTGTGCAAGGGAGATAAACCAGCTTTTCATATCTTCCATCTTCACCCATAGGGCCTGTTCTACCAGCCATCACATTAGTTTCCACATAAACCGGATAAACAGGATCAGTAACAGCCACCACATTGTCCAGTCCAAATATTTCCTGTACATTACCAGTGTCACACTTGGCACCGTCACTCACAAAAACCTCGTCCTCAGAGAGTTCTATGCCCCTTGGTAGGAAATCATTTTCAATAATATCTTTTATTAAAAAAGAATAACCTTGCTCAGGCCCATATCCCATAAAAGTCTCACCCTGACTCATTTCATCCACTGCTTTGTGGAATTCTTTAATGACTGCTAGAGGCAACGGCCTAGTGACATCCCCTATCCCCATACGAATAATAGGTGCATCTGGATTTTCTTCCTGGA
>CAYUFT010000109.1:2978-6641 GCA_964444115.1 uncultured Methanobacteriaceae archaeon | reverse complement strand
GAAGGATTCATTTACCTATCGCTCCACGTTGTAATATCCACTGCAATTTCTGTACCAGGGAACTTAATGAATGTGAAATCAGGCCCGGTGTGGCTGCCAGAATAATGACGGCAGATGATGCAGTAGAACACGTGGAAAAAGTCACGGGTGAAATGCCCATTTCGGTTATTGGTGTAGCTGGACCAGGAGATGCCCTGGCCAAAGAAGATACCTTTAAATTCTTTAAAAAAGCTAGTGATGAGTTCCCAGATCTTATAAAATGTATGAGTACCAATGGTCTGCTTCTAGCTGATAAAGCAGATGAACTGGCAGAATTAAACATTAACACTATTACGGTAACCGTGAATGCAGTAGACCCTAAAATTGGGAAGGAAATTTACTCCCATGTAGTTTATGATGGCCAGGTTTATGAAGGAGAAGAGGCCTTTAAATTGCTCTCTAAAAACCAACTGGATGGTATTGAAAAGATCACTGAAAGAGGTATCATCGTTAAGGTGAACAGTGTCTTAATCCCGGGATTAAATGATGAACACATCGTGGACATTGCCCGCGAGGTTAAAAAACGTGGTGCTTCTCTAATGAATGTTATCCCCTTAATTCCGCTGGGAAAAATGAAAGATTTCTCCCGACCTACTTGTGCCCAGATTGAAAAAGTCCGGGACGAAGTGGAAGAGATAATTCCTATATTCCGGGCCTGTACTCAATGCCGGGCCGATGCCTATGGAATTCCAGGAAAAAAGAGTGAAGATAAACATTTAGACATGACTCCAGCCAGTCATTACTAAACTACTTCGTTTTTATTTTCTATTTTTTACTTTAATTAATTTTTTTATTAGGCCATATCAAGTTATTTTAATAATGAGTTTTATAACTCAACTTCTAACAAACTAGTAATTTCTTTTTTCAAATTTAAAAACTCAGTTGTGGAACGGTCGCGAATCCTCTCTAGATTAATATTAAAAGTTTTGATTATTTTTCCAGGGCTATTACTTAAAACTACCACTCGATCGGCCAGAAAAATAGCTTCATCTACATTATGAGTTACGAATATAACGGTTTTCTGTTCTTCACCCCAAATGCGTACCAGTTCTTCTTGAAGTTTGTGTCTGGTCTGAACATCCAGGGCGGAAAATGGTTCATCCATTAAAAGAACTTGGGGGTCATTAACCAGAGAACGGGCAATAGCAACCCTTTGTTTCATGCCTCCAGATAATTCTTTAGGGAAACTGAGCTCATACTGAGATAAACCAACCATTTTCAAGTATTTTCTGGTTTTATGGTATCTTTCTTCTTCTTCCAGCCCTTTTACTTCTAATCCAAAGGCTACATTATCCAATACATTACGCCATGGAAATAATGAGTACTGTTGAAATACATAGCCTCTTTCTCTGCTAGGGCCTGATATCTCAGTTTCACCCTCGATTATGCGGCCGCTGGTGGGGAAGTCCAATCCAGCAATCATACGAAGCAGAGTGGTTTTTCCACAACCTGAGGGGCCAACTATACATAGAAACTCTCCTTTATTCACATTTAAATTGATATTTTGGAGGCTAGTATGTTCTTTTTCTTCTTGAATGAAACTTTTAGTAATATTTTCCAGGGTTATCACCAGCTCACCTCCTTCTCTATTCTACTGAAAAGATAATCGGCACTTAATCCAATAACTCCAATGGTTAACATTCCCACTATAGCACTTCCAGTATCTAACATGCTGGTGGAGGTGAATATGAGGTATCCCAAACCGCTATTGGACCCTATCATCTCTGCAGCCACCGTACACATTAATCCCACACCCACACCCACTTTCAATCCAGTTACAATGCTGGGCAGAGAAGCCGGAACGGCCACTTTTCGCAGTACTTGGCTATTACTAGCACCTAATGTGTAGGCTGTCTCCAATAATACTTTATCCACTCTTTTAACTCCATCCATGGTGTTTATGAGTATGGGGAAAACGCTACCTACAAATATAATAAAAATTGCTGATTCCAGGCCCACACCAAACCATAAAATGGCAAATGGTATCCAGGCTATAGGGGGAATAGGGCGAAGAATACCTACCATCAGGCTGGAAAAGTTCTTCACAGTATTGGACCACCCCATTAAAATTCCTAAGGGGATGCCTACCAGTGCAGAAACTGTTAAACCCAGCACCACTCTCATTAAGGTTAATGAAGTGTCTTGAACTAACTGTCCATTCATTAAAAGTGTTTCAAATGATTGCAGAACTTCGGATGGGCTGGGAAGGAAATATGATGGTATCAATCCGGTGAAAGTTGTTAGAATGGCCCAAATTATAATTACTGAAACAGGTAATATCAGTGAAATAAATATTTTTCTCATTTTTACCGCCTAGCAAGATTAATAATTAAATATATCAAATTTACCAGTAAAATCTTTAGTAGCTAAATCTAATAAATTAAATAAGTTTAATTATCTAAAAATTGTGTATCAAATATATCATTTGCTGTAAGGGTTGTATTCAAATATCCCAGGTTTTTTTCTATTTTAGCAAATTTTAAAACGTTATTTTGAAATGACTTATCAACTGAGGAGACAAATGTGATGTGTTGCAAGGATAATGCCTCAATTTCAATATTGGTTGTTAATTCCTGATCAATAATATTTGCAGTCTCGTTAGGGTGTGTATTAACATATTCAGTTGTTTGTTGATGAATTTTAAGGAATTTATCTAGTTCTTGAGGGTGTTCTTTAATGAAACTCTCGCTGGCAATTATAACACAACAGGGATGGTCTTTTATAATATCGTTTGAGTAGATTAACACATTTCCAATACCTTCGTAAGGTGCTAATGAGACAAAAGGTTCATAGGATATGTATGCATCAACTTTATGGGCTGCCAGGGATGAAGGAATGTTATAAACATTTATTGATATTAAATCCACATCTTCTGAGGTGATATTGTATTTTTGCAGCTCATAAAGTAATAATACTTGTTGGATGGAGCTTACACCGGGTGTAGCTATTGATTTACCCTTCAAATCTGCAGGACTAGTTATGGTGGAATTGGGTTCAACCACAATTCCACTACCTACCATATTAACTGATCCCACAACCTTGATGGGAACTCCTTTACTTATTCCCTGCATGACTGGTGTTATTCCAACGTAACCAATATCCACATCACCACTGGCTACAGCATCTACAATATTAGAACCCGAATTTATTTGTACCGTTTTAACATTTAAACCATTATTTTCATAGGTTTTATTATGTTTAGCAACCAAAAGAGCAGCACTGTGATCTGTGGGTAGATATCCTACTTCAATCACATTCTGATCCTCCGAAGCAAAAAAAGTCCAAAGGCTACCTGCTATCATTAACAAAATAAAAATGAACAGAATTATCAGTTTATAGTGCTTCATAATATCTTGATAAATTTAATTTAAATCAATATACTGTTTTATATTGGATTATTTAGATTTAAACTATTATTAATTTTATCCATCAATTTCAATCAGCATAAAGTCTTAAGATAATAAAAATATAGATTTATAGAAATTTAAATAAGAATATTATATTGAAATAAAATATTATATCTGACATAATCAAGCAGAAATATCATTTAAAAGATTTAAGGGGTTAATCCAATATGAAAACCATGCTCTGGGAAGATAATCAACTTTTACTTATTGACCAAAC
>CAYUFT010000109.1:0-2878 GCA_964444115.1 uncultured Methanobacteriaceae archaeon | reverse complement strand
TGGGTGTTATAAGGGCAGCTTTTGAGGAAGGCAAAAAAATAAATGTTTTATGTGATGAAACCCGCCCCTTAGGCCAAGGGGCACGACTAAGTGTCTGGGAAATGCAGCAAGAGAACATTCCAGTTAAATTGATTGTGGATAGTGCTGCGGGTTACTTGATGCAACAGGGAGAAGTTGATAAAATAGTTATCGGGGCCGATAGGGTGGCCAAAGGCGGTGTGGCTAATAAAATCGGTTCTTTAATGGTGGCCCTGGCCGCCAAGCGATTCAATGTTCCATTTTATGTGGCCGCTCCCATGAGTACCTTTGATAGTGAAAATTCAATTTATGATGTGGAAATTGAAGAACGAGGGCCTGAAGAAGTAATTCACTATGGAAATTGTCGTATTACTCCTAAAGGAACTGAGGTAAGAAATCCGGCCTTTGATATTGTTCCTAGTGACCTTATTGCAGGGATAATCACTGAGAATGGGATTTTAGATCCATTATAAACTTATAAAAAATAATTATTTAATTTATTTAATTAATTAATTTATCCGAGCATCAATTCCCATATGCCACACACCAGGACTCCGGGACTTAACATGCCTCTTATTCAGAATTTCAACTTCCCGAGGTCTTGCAGCATCAATTATCCTTTGAATAGGAGTATCAAAGTCTGAAGAGAATTCATAATAATTAATAATCCCTCCAGGCTTAATTAACTCCACGGCCTTACCTAAAAACTCATAGGCCATTCCAGGAAGATTCATTATCACTCTATCTGCAGAAATATCATGTTCTGATAAAACTTGGCCTACATTACCTAAAATTGGAACTACCTTTTCTTCTACGTGATTAATTTCCATATTCTTTTTTAAATAATGAATTGCATTGGGATTAATATCAATGGCATAAATCAGAACTTCCCGGCGCCGTGCAATGTCCATAACAAAAGGCCCTACTCCACAAAACATGTCCACAATTATTTCACCGTCTTTGACCTGCTGAGCCACTCTTTCTCGCTCCGTGGCAAGTCGAGGGCTGAAATAAACTTTTTTAACATCTAGCATTATTCGAGAGCCGTATTCTACATGTATGGTCTCTGAAATGTCCTCCCCTGCCAGATGCTCCAGTTCCCGGATACGGGTAATGCCCTTTATCTCGCTTTTTTTCATGAAAACTGCTTTTCGTTTAGTGAAATCAAGGGCCGCCTGCCCAATGGCATGTTTATGTTCTTCAAGTTTTTCTGGAATCTCCAAGATCACCACATCTCCAATTATATCAAAGGACTTCTTTATTTCCTGAATTTCCGTTTCATCAATTTTTCCCTTTAAAAAGTCCATGAAACTTTTAGGGCCTCTTTTTTGTATTTCAAATTCTATTTCTAAAATATCTAAATGGCCGATTCCAGATTCAGTTAACTTTTCAGAATTTAATTCTATTTCACTTATTAATGGTAAATAAACGAATTCAGAGTCCCTTTTTATTTTAAGGCCGAGATCTATTATTGATTTTTCCATTAGAATTTTGCGGATGTGATTGGCCTCATTTTTGGGAACTTTAATGCATTTCATATGATTCCTCTTCTAGGGTAATTAGTTAATTAGAATTTATTTAATTTTTCAAATTATTTATTAAAAAACACTTCCTAAATATATTTATAATCTTTATGGTTTAATTTAGTAAATAATCATTATATGCTGATATTTGCTTTAAGATAATGATTGTCATTTATTTATGTAATATATGTCTCAATTTGAACTGTATATAGAACTGTATATTGAAATTATCATGTAATTAATCAAATGAATTAGAATTAAAATAATTAGTGAAATTATAAATTATGCCATAAAAGGTGATTTAATGCTTTATTTTATTGGTTTAGGGCTTTATGATGAAAAAGATATTTCTGTTAAAGGATTAGAAGCTTTAAAGTCTGCAGATGAGGTTTATGCTGAGTTTTACACGGCAGGACTTTTTGGAACATCCATCTCTGCATTTGAGAAATTATTAGAAAGAGAAGTTAAAATTTTGACTAGAGAAGAAGTGGAAGAAGAGATAATTCCTATAAAAGAGGCAGAAAGCAAAAATGTGGCCTTTTTAATTGCGGGAGATCCATTAATCGCTACTACACATACAGATATGATGATGGAAGCTAAAAAAAGAGGAATAGAAACTCAAGTTATACACTCCTCATCCATATTATCTGCCGCACCAGGAATATCTGGCCTGCAGGCATATAAATTTGGTAAAGTGACCACGGTGCCTTTTACTGAAGAAAATTTCTTCCCTCATTCTCCCTACCTGGCTATTAAAAACAACCTGGAGCAAGATGCCCACACTCTGGTATTATTGGACATCAGGGCCCATGAAAACAGATATATGACTGTTAATCAAGGCCTGGAATACCTTATGGAAGTGGAAAATGATAGGCAAGAAGGTGTATTGTCAGGGGATACTTTGGCCGTAGCTATTGTTCGTGCAGGTTCTCCACAGCCTTTGGTAAGGGCAGATAAAATTAAAAATTTAATTAAGGAAGACTTTGGTGGGCCATTGCATTGCTTGATAATTCCTTCTAAAATGCATTTTATGGAAGCCGAATATCTGGTGGCCATGGCCGGTGCTCCTGAGGAGATATTGTGAGAGTATATTGTAATTACTTGCTCTGAAGGATATTGTATCTAATTATTAAATATTGTAACATTAATTACATATTATCAAAAACAATGAATTTCATTAATATCAAAGAATAAGAAAATTGATTAAAGGGGAGACTTTATGAACGATTATATTATAGATGCCCAGAAAATCACAAAAGAATATGATGGATTCAAAGCAGTTGATGGTTTGAATCTTCAAATAAAAAAAGGTGAAGTATTTGGCTTTTTAGGGCCAA
>CAYUFT010000108.1:1681-6780 GCA_964444115.1 uncultured Methanobacteriaceae archaeon | reverse complement strand
TTGTTATTTATTTGTTCTACTACTTGCATCATGTTAATTCCTAACGGACCAATCGCAGGACCTAATGGTGGACCTGGAGTGGCTTTTCCGCCTTCTATGAGAATCTCAACGGTATCTTTAGCCATTAGTCAGCCTCCTTTTGTATTATTCTAATTTGATCAGCTTTAACAGTTACTGGGATAGGTACTGCGGCCTCAATAAGTTCAAGAACTACTTCTTCCCTTGATTCATCAATACGAACCACTTTTGCCTTTTCTCCTTTGAAAGGGCCTGAGATAAGTTCTACAATACTACCTTTCTTTATGGAAGCAATTATTGGTTCAGGTTTTAAGAATCTTCTTACCTCTTCAAATGTTATGGCATTTTTGCCTTCAACAATACCTCGTAAATGAGGTACTTTTATTGCAGGGTTTTGCATGTCTATTTTAGAGGAAGACTCCACTAAAACATAACCTTTCAATGATTCAGGGACTAAAATAGCGTTAACCTCAATACCACTATTTTTTACCTTTCTAGCCAGCAATTTAGCCACGTTTTTCTCTTGACCTACCGAGGTCTTGAGAGCATATATGGAGTTTATACTATCTTCCATTAAACACACAACCTTATAAATATAATTCCATTTAGGTTCATTTGAATCTAATCATGAAAACACGATATTAAAAAAATATCAAGAAATAGTAATTATAAATTATCTATAATCTATTACTAGTTTAACAAGCAGACACCAATGAATATAAACAGATATCACTAGATTCAAATTTTATTGTTCAAATATTATTTTTTTAATTAATATAAATTTTAACTAATAAACTATAATAATATAACTTTAAATTAATTTTCTAATCATCAGCTTAATAAATAATCTAATCAATTATATAGTTCTAATAATTGATTTTTATATTTTGGTTATATCATTCTTTTCATTTATCCACCAAATATAGAAGCGGAAATATTTATTATAAAACCTATAACTCCGATAATTATAATCCCTATCCCTGTTATTTTAGCGACATTAATAAATTCGGTTCTATCTGGTTTTTTAGATACATGCAGTACTCTTTGACATTGTTTTAGAAAACTTATAGTAGATTCTTTATAACTCATGAAAATCCCTACTAATTAACCCTATTAATAAATGCTAAAAATAAGGAATAAAAAATATTTTTACAGATGGTATAGTACTTATCCTCAAGGATTTATAAAGCTTTCCTTTTCGGACATTATACAAAAGTTAAAGTTTATGGTTGGGGGATAAGAGGGGGTAGTAAATACAATATAATGCTTTAATTAGTGTATATAACCACAATACCACCTAAATTTAATTTAATTACTGCATACTCCACTAATATCTACAATTAAGAATTTTAAATACTTAAATTTGTAGATTACCCAGTTTATATAAGTAGATATCTGTTCAGACCTAATACTTCTTAATAATTATTATAATCCATACCAGATTAGGCCTGGATCTGAGATTCTAGAAAGATACTCTGGCTAAAATACACCATCAATAAATTCTTCTAGAGCAGATTCTTTAACAGTTTCTCTTTCTCTTTCTTCTACATATTCCCTTTCAGTCGGTGTGCCGAAAATATGAGGAGATTTTACCCCTGCAACCACAATTGTTGTTCTGATAACATTTTCCAGATCTTCCTGAATCTGTGCACCCCAGATAATATTTGCATCAGGATCCAGTTCATCAGCTACTATTTGTACAATCTTTTCAGCTTCATTTAAGGTCAGATCAGAACTTCCAGATATGTTTATAAGTGCACCTTGAGCATTAGAAATATCTAGATCAAGTAATGGGCTATTTAAAGCTTCATGAACTGATTCTAAAGCTCGGTCTCCCGATTCGGATTCTCCCATACCAATCATAGCCATACCAGATCCTTTCATAATACTTCTAATATCAGCAAAGTCTAGGCTTACCAAACCAGGTCGAGTTATTAATTCTGTGATTCCCAATACAGCGCGACCTAAAAGCTCATCAGCAACCATGAATGCCTTATTTAAAGGCAAATTAGGTGCTACTTCCAGGAGTTTGTCATTAGGAATTACTATTACTGTATCTGCTGCACTTTGAAGTTTTTCTAAACCCTTTTCAGCATTTTCTCTTCTTCTTAATCCTTCTGCACTAAAAGGCATAGTAGCTACAGCAATGGTTAAAGCACCTGCTTTTTTGGCCAGTTTGGATATAACTGGTGCTGAACCAGTTCCAGTTCCGCCTCCAAGACCACAAGTTACAAACACCATGTCTGCACCATCTAATTCTTCCCTTATATCGTCTTCACTTTCTTCGGCACACTCTTCTCCGACATCAGGCACGCCACCGGCCCCCAAACCGCCGCATGTCTTCCTTCCGAGAAGTATTTTACGATGAGATTCGCTATAAAACAAATCTTGAGCATCCGTATTTACCGCCAGAGTTTCGGCCCCTTCAATACCAATCTCAGTTAAACGAGATATGGTATTATTACCAGCACCACCGGCACCAACCACATATATCTTGGCCCGACTCTGTTCAATAATACTTCTGAGGTCTTCGTCAATTTCCGTGTCCACTCGTGTAGGACGTTGCTTATCTATTCTCTTTTCAGATTCCTTTATGGCATCGTTTATGAATTTCACTTACTACCCCCACATCAATCTATGGAATGTGTTATTGTATTAACTTATATTTAAAAGCAACGGTTATTCGGTAACAATACCCCCCACTAGTTACCATTTTTGACCCTTGAGGGTGTAGTCAAATGTTGCTTGTCACACCAACTTTATAGAATTTTATTGAGGTTTAGAAATTAATCATTGGTCAATTAAAAGTTCAAATTTACCATAAGACAATTGATAAAAATCAAAAATTGTTAAGGTCGTGGCATGGCAATTATTTCGTGTATCCTCAAATCAAAAATACTATTCATATGGGATGGACTTAGAACAACAGCTGCATCTGCCCCCCTAGCAGTTCCTCCAACTACAATTATCTCTTGGTCCATGGGAATGATTCCTCCATCCGCAGCCATAATGCTTATTTCCACACAGACTTTTACACCTTGAGATATCATCCTAAATGTCGCAGCTATGATTTCTACAGGGGTTACACCACCAAACTTATTTGAAATTCCCCTACCCACACCACTTAAAGCATGGGAACTTGTGTAAGTATGAATATCCTTTTCATTAAGTTTTTTTTCAATTTTCGGATCTAGTTCTAACTTTCCTTTCTCTTTAAACCCAGCATGATGAGTAACACTCACAATTTTTACATCATCTATTTCTTCTGCAATTTTAAGAGCCGTTTTACCGGAAACTGATGCTACTAAAATAGTTTTAATACCTAATTCTTCCTTTCTGGATTTAACTAAGTCTATTAATTCATCAGTATTATTTTCTCCAGGATTTTCAAAATAATGAATCGTTTTTTGCATTTTTTCACCGTTTAAGAGATTATATAGAATTTTAATTATTATTAGATGATATGTAGTTAGGAATAATTTAAGATATTAATATAAATTTATACATTTTAAATTACAATTATTAAATTAAGAATGAATTGCATAATATTATATTTTAACCCCAAATTATATTAATATAATTAAAATATGAATTTTCAATTAAAAGAATTAAAGATGAATAAATTGAAAGATATTGTAAAATGAAAATTAAATAATGCGAATAGCTTATAATCTTCATTTTATGGATTAATACTCATCTAAACATTTCTAAAATTATAAAGAGTGATATAATGAATGCATTCGAATTTTTAGCACCATTTAGACTTGAAAAACCTCGTATTGATGGTGTTACCATGGTATTAGATAAAGGACTGGGTTTAAAAACAGCAGAAGACTTAATGGAGATATCTGGAAATTATGTTGATTTTCTAAAATTTGGATGGGGAACTGTGTCCATCCATAATAAAAAGATTATCCAAAATAAAATCGACATGTATGATTCTTATGGAGTAGATGCCTATCCGGGAGGAACTCTTTTTGAACTGGCCTATGTCCAAAAAAAGATTCCAGAATACTTTGAAGAATCTTATGGTCTTGGTTTCAAAGCATTAGAAATATCAGATGGGTCCATTGATCTTCCTTTAGAAGAAAGATTAGCATATATTTCTGAAGCTAAAGATAAAGGTTTTAAAGTAATTTCCGAAGTGGGAAAAAAAGATCCTGAAAAAGATCTAAAACTAACACTTGAAGACCGAATTAATCTAATAAAAATGGATTTAGAATCAGGTGCAGAAAATGTTATTATTGAAGCCAGAGAAAGCGGACAAAACATTGGTATATTTGATAAAAATGGGAATGTAAAGGAAGATGAAGTCGATTATTTATTGAATAATCTACCCTCTGAAAAACTCATTTGGGAAGCACCTCAAAAAAGTCAGCAGGTTTATTTCATATTAAAAATCGGTTCTGAAGTTAACTTAGGAAATATCCCTCCTGAAGAGATAACATCACTAGAAACCATGCGTAGAGGCCTTAGGGGAGATACCTTAGGAAAAGTAAATCTCTAACTGTAAAATCGGAAATGATATAGCCTATTTAATATCTAATCAAAGAAATTAATTAATATATTTAATCATTTTCTATTTTCAAAATTTTCCATTATTAAACAATACTATTTTATTCTATATAATTCATTAAATGAGGCAATTATCAAATGATAAATAATGATAAATCCAAGAAATCTTTTAAAAAAGAAGATTTATCAAAACTTCTTCCAAGTAAAAACTGTGGAATGTGTGGATATGCTCGATGCGATGAATTTGCAGGAGCCTTGGTGAAAAAACATACTAATCTTGAGAAATGTCGCGTGATTTACTATAAAATTTTTGAAGAAAACCTTAAAGAACTTGAATCAATTTTAGAAGAAGAAGAAGAAGAAGAAGGAAAAAAAGAGAAAATTAATTCTAAAGAAAGGAAAGCCTTGGCCTTCTAAAAATGTTAAAAAAATTTGGAATGATGAAATTATCCCAAATTCTATATTAACTTCAAGTAATTTTAGAAAATTTTAAAAATGAATTAACTAAGCTAAATAGGATTGATTAACAGTTGGGGAACTGCTGGTTTATCGCTGATACCGACCGC
>CAYUFT010000108.1:0-1671 GCA_964444115.1 uncultured Methanobacteriaceae archaeon | reverse complement strand
AGGATTGATTAACAGTTGAGTAAAAATAATTCCAATTCAATTAATGGTAAAAAATATATTGCAAAGCCAGTGCAGACGAATTACATACGTCCTAATCAAAGCCTGGACATTATTATTGAAACAGCTGGGCCTTTTTTAGAGAATCATGATTTTTTAGTCATATCTGAAACACCAGTATCCATTTCACAGGGTCGTTTAGTTGATGAATCTAATTTCAAGCCTTCTTTGAAGGCCATATTTTTAGCGGATGTGTGGTCCAAATACATATGGGGTTATTTTTTGGGTCCTCTTCTTAGAATCAAAAATAGAACCATTAAAAACCTTAGAAAACTGCCCTCTGAATCAAGATCACACAAAGAAGTCGTTTTAAAATATTATGGTCTCAAACATGCTTTAAAACCAGCATCTGAAGCTGGAATAGATTTAAGTAATGTTCCTGGGGAGATGGTTTCACTTTTACCCGCAAATCCAGAACAAGTCGCCAGAGAATTATCCGAAAAAATAAAAAAAAAATGGAGAAAAGACGTTTTAGTGATAATTATTGATACAGATGTTACTTATCAATTAGCTGGGAAAAAATTTACTTGTTTACCTATTGCCCTAGATGGAATTAAGTCAAATACTGGGATTTTTGGATATTTAATGGGTAGATTTGGTAAAATTGCAGGACCTACACCATTAGGCGCTTCTTCTAAAATATCAGTTCAAAAAGCATTGGAAATTGCCACTATTGCTGAAAATTACCAAAAATCCTTAGAAGGGCATTTGGAAACGGTTTATAGTATGAAAAATGAATTTGGAGAAGATATTAATCATATAACTATAGATATGTTAGATTCTATTATACACACACCTGCAGTAATTGTAAAAAAGTGTGATAATTAGTGTAAAAAGTTGAGAACTAATTAGTACAAAAAGATATGTTCTTATGAGACAATATTGTTCTTAAAAATATTTAAATACCATAAGTTATAATAATAGATATATGCCTATGTTTAGGCACTACATCGCACTTTTGATATTTAATTGCAGAATATTTTTGTTCCTAACTAATTGTTAAAAAACGTGAGGGGCTTTATTTCTATAAAATTTTCATTGTGCCCGTATTGACCCTTACATGACATTAGAATCTCAATTTTTACTAATTAAAGTATAATTTAATTAAAGATTACCAAAATTAAAAAAATTCAATATAACATCGTATTATATCTGTTTGGTCCTTAGGAGGAACTTGTAAAATGATGAAAGATCCGCTAGTTCAAGAGCTGCTTTATGAAGTCATCAACGAAGAAGAAGAAGGTAGTATAAATATTATCGAGTGCTTAATTGAAGGAAAGGTAACTGACGAAGAAATTGCTGAATATACTGAATTAAGACTAAATATAGTCCGAAGAGTTCTTTACAAACTTTACGATGCAGGTTTAGCCAGTTACAAAAGAAGTAAGGACCCAGAAACACAATGGTATACTTACACCTGGAAATTTGAAACAGAACGCGTTGAAGAAATGATAAAGCGTAAGCATGATGATATAGTTTCTAATCTAAAATCAATACTAGAATACGAAGAAAATAACATGTTCTTTGTATGTAAAACCAGTGATTGCAGATGTACTTTTGATGAAGCATCTGAAAATGGATTTATTTGTCCAAAATGTGACGGAGAGATGGAAT
>CAYUFT010000107.1:3208-6915 GCA_964444115.1 uncultured Methanobacteriaceae archaeon | reverse complement strand
TACCCTTCCAGTTCAATGTAGATATAATCTATGAACTGGAAAAGATTTTACCTTCCTACAGACTGATTGTGCCAGATTTTATTATAAATGAATTACATGGCATTAAAAAAGGTTCTAAAGGAAAAAGTAAAATTGCGGCAAATATTGCCCTCACCATAGCGAAATCTCATCCTTTTGAAATCAAAAAAATTCCATTAGAAAAAGCTGAAAAAGTAGATGATGCTCTTATTCGAATTTCAAAAATTCTATGTACAAATGATAAAGAATTAAGAGATAAAGCTCGAGAAAATGGAATAAAAGTTGTTTACTTGAGGCAAAGAAAGTATTTAGCCATAGATGGGCATTTAAAATAAAATTATTTATAATAAATTTAATATTATAATATGCATATTGTTATTAATTATATTAATGGAATTAAATTCTAATATAATTTAATAAATAAATTAATAAAAATAAAATTAATTAACTAACGATTATATATCATTATCCAATTCCAATGAATAAGGAGGAATATTAGTGAATCTCTGGAAAGATATTGTTCCCGGACCATCAATACCGGAAGTTGTATACGCAGTAATCGAAATACCCAAAGGATCAAGAAATAAATACGAATACGACAAAGACCTAGAGTCTCTTGCTCTGGATAGAGTTTTATATTCACCATTTGTTTATCCTGCAGATTATGGATTGATACCTCAAACTATTTATGATGATGGAGATCCCATGGACATTATGGTCCTTATGGAACAACCAACATTCCCGGGATGTATTATTGAAGCTCGGCCTATTGGTATCATGAGAATGATTGATGGTGGAGACATGGACGACAAGATACTTGCAGTCCCTTTAAACGATCCTAAATTCACAGATATAAAAGACATCGATGATGTTCCTTCTCATTTATTAAAAGAAATTGCCCATTTCTTCAAGGAATATAAACATCTTGAAGGAAAAACAACCGAAGTACTTGGTTGGGAAAATGCCCAAAAGGCATTTGAAGCAATTAATCATTCCATAGATTTATATAAAAAAGAAGAATAATAGTATACTAATATAATAATTAGTAATAGTAGGAATAGTTAGTAATAGTAGGATGATATAAAATAAACATAATTGTTTTATATTTTTAATAGTCTATTGTTACTTGATAATTTTATATGAAATTAAAAGAAATTTAACCGAGGGATCTATTTGTATTATATATCCAGAATTGAGGACACCGTGAGAATTCCCCCTCACCGTTTTGAAGAACCTCTAGAAGATGTGGCGATTGAAACCATAAATGAAGCCTATGTTGGGAAAATAGATAAAAAATTAGGTCTTATGGTGACCGTCAAATCAATAGATGAAATTGGTGTAGGTAAAGTCATAATGGGTGACGGAGCAGCCTACCACGAAGTTGAATTCACAGCCCTATTCTTTAAACCAGAACTTCATGAAATAATAGAAGGTGAAGTTATTGAGATAGCTGAATTCGGTGCCTTCATTAGAATCGGGCCAATGGACGGATTAGTTCACGTTTCCCAGGTTACTGATGATTACATCAATTATGATGGAAAAAGAGGAGCACTTCTTGGTAAAGAATCTAAAAAAACTCTTGATGAAGGCAGTAAAGTTCGTGCTAGAATAGTAGCTCTAAGTTTAAAAGGCCGTTCTACAAAAGAAATTAAAATTGGTCTTACCATGAGACAACCCGGACTTGGAAGATTTGAATGGGTTGAAGAAGAAAAAAGGAAGAAGAAGAAATGAGTATGAAAGCTTGCACCAGGTGCAAACGTATAACAACAGAGGAACGCTGTCCAGTATGTAATATAACTACATCAACTAACTGGAGTGGTCTTTTAATTATAATAGACCCTGAACGTTCAGATATTGCCCATGAACTAAATATCAACATCCCTGGAGAATATGCACTGAGGGTTAGATAGTGTTAATGCTAACAAAAGAGTTAAGATCAAAGTTAAAAGAGCCATTAGGTAATCTATACACTTCCCTTAACGAAGTAAAAAACTCTTTAGCAAAATATGACTACATAATATCTGTTGGTGATGTTACAACAAGAAATCTCATTGAATCCCAAGTATATCCTCGATTAGGAATAATAGATAATCGAATACAAAGAAAGGATTCAGATCATGAAATTGAATATCAATCAACAATATTAAATACTGAAAATCCACCTGGAACCATAACTAAAGATCTATGGGAAACCATAGGCCATGCTATTAGCTCTTCATCAAACAGCAAGGAAAATTTTTTAATTGTGGTTGAAGGAGAGGAAGACTTGGCGGTCCTTCCCAGTATTTTAATGGCCCCTGAAAATACAGTTATACTGTATGGGCAACCCAATGAAGGATTGGTTGTTGTTGAAGCAAATAAATTAAAGAAAAAAGCTGAAGAATTAATCAATGAATTTGAGGAGGAAAAATAATGGAAATCAATATAATCAAAAAAACTGAAAATCCACTTTTAGATAGAATCGAAATAGATTTTGAATGTGTATATCAAGGCGAATCCACCCCTAAAGTATTAGACGTTAAAAGCAAGCTAGTGGCTATGTTAGATGCGGATAAAAACCTCCTAGTGGTAGACAAAGTAAAACCTCACTTCGGTGAAGGTAAAGCCAAAGGTTACGCTAAAATTTACGGGACTAAGGAAAGTTTAAACGATGTTGAAACCGAACACGTCCTTAACAAAAATAAAGAAGCCTCAGCAGAGAGTACTGAGGAGGAATAATTATGAAAAAAGGCAAACTTTACGACATTAAAGATGACAAATTAAATAGAAAAAATCCTTTTTGTCCTCGATGCTCCAGCGGAGTATTCATGGCTGACCACGGCGACAGATACTCTTGTGGTAAGTGTGGATACACTGAATGGAAAAATAAAGACAAAAAATAATTAATTTTTTTATAATTATTTATTTTTTTAATTTTATTTTAGTTAAATCAGATTTTTTTTTATTGAGTAGTTTATTTTTTAATTTATTTCAATTACCGTCCTAAATTACAGCATATTTAATATAACTGATAATTAAATACTTTCCTAATAATAGTCATAAATAGATATTAAATTAATCTCAATATATTATATTAACAAAAAATTAAGGATAAATGTAAAAAAGGTGTTTTTGTGAATTTAAGGGCTGGAAGACTTGGTAAAAAGATGAGTGAAGATGCTGCTACATTTACATCTTCTTTAGAATTTGATAAGTATATATTTGAAGCAGATATTGAATGTAATATGGCCCATACGACCATGCTGAGCAAGCAGAGTATTATTGAATCTTCCACCGCGCAGGAAATATTAGACGCACTGGATGAGCTTAAAAATGAAGGTATTGATGCTTTAGATTTGGATCCCTCAGTGGAAGACATACATATGGCCCTGGAAAACTATGTTACAGCTAAAATAGGTAAAAAAGCAGGTTTCATGCATACTGCCAAATCCCGAAACGACCAAGTAGCTACTGATCTCAGGATAGTGCTTAGGCAAAAAATAATAGAAATTCAAATAGATATTCTTGATTTTATAGAAGGATTAGTTGATTTAGCTAGTGAACATACTGAAACAGTAATCATTGGTTACACTCACCTGCAACATGCCCAGCCCACCACATTTGCCCATCACTTAATGGCCTATACCCATTCACTTAAAAGAGATTATGAAAGACTCAAAGATACTTACAAGAGAGTTAATATAAATCCA
>CAYUFT010000107.1:0-3108 GCA_964444115.1 uncultured Methanobacteriaceae archaeon | reverse complement strand
ATAATGCCTCAAAAAAAGAATCCTGACGTGGCTGAAATAGCAAGGGCCAAAAGTGCAGTATTATATGGTGAATTAAATACAATATTAACCATCTTAAAAGCAATTCCTTACACGTACAACCGTGACTTGCAAGAAATAACACCCCATCTCTGGAATGGAATTGAAACAGCTCACTCCACATTAAATATTGTTAGAGAAATGGTTTTAAGTATAAAAATTAATAAATCACGAGGTCTTGAGCTTGCAAGGGCCAATTTTGCAACAGCTACTGATTTAGCAGATGTTATTGTGCGGGAAAAACAAATACCATTTAGAATCGCCCATAAAATTGTAGGTAGAATGGTAACTGATGCTCTGGCAACTAATATGAAACCTGAAGATATTGACGCTGCTTTTCTTGATGAAATAACTGAAGAAATAACTGGCAGTCCATTGGAATTAAGTAATGATCTGATTTCAAAGGCATTAGATCCATTGGAAAATGTTAAAATGAGAAAAGTTCCAGGCGGTCCTTCACCAGAAATGGTTAATCTTGCCTTAAAAAATCTAAGAATCTTTTTAAAAACAGAAGATGAATATTTTGATACCAAAAATAAGTAGAATCGTATCCTTTTTTAGATAAAATTTGTTGATTAATTAATGTTCCATATTTTAATTAATATTTTATAATAAAATTAGTTTATCTAAGTATTTCATTTTATTACCAAGTTAGTTAATAAAATATATTTTATTATAAAATAAAATTATTCTTCTCTCTTATTTTTCTCTTTTTCATATTTTTCTCTTATTTCTTTAGCCAGTTCTTCATCCTCAATAACCACTGCTCCAGTATATCCACAGTTATAACATTCCCATACAGACCAGTTCTGGGGTAAAGCCCATTTAATGTTGTCTGAACCACAATTGGGGCAGAATTTTCTTTTCATAACATATATATACTTTAGTATGCAATATAAAATTATGGATGGAAAAACAGACCCTAAAATAATTGGACTAATAGGAATATTAATTGGAATATTAATGTTAATCTACCCATTCCTCGTTGGTTATCTAGTAGGTATCTTCTTAATTGCTTATGGGTTAATTAAAGTCTTTTCCTGAATCTTTTAGGAAGAATGATTAATTTTACTCAATTAATTTTAAACTATTTTAAGTCCTTACAAAGACTCCAAATAAGATCTAAGGCCTGACCTGGTTCTAGTGCACCTGCACGAGTTTCTCTTAGAACTCTTTGAATTGAATAGCGCCTCATGTGAGGAAACTTCTTTTGTACTTCTCCTAAAAGAGGACATCCAAAATAATTTGATTTTTTTACATTAAATAAAGAAGTTAAAGATTGTAGTTCTTGTTTAGAAACTCCTAAAAATGCCGGTAGATTTATTCTCAAAATATCATCCTGATATACCATAGCCTGATATCCAGTGGAAATCATATCTCCAAAAATAACAATATTTATGTCATTTTCTTTAGCGTGTTTAATTACCGCTTGATGAATCATTTTAGAGCATCTGCCGCAGGGATGAAATCGACCTTCAAAACTTTCATTAATAAAATCTGAGAAATCCAAAGGCACATAATCGTGATCTACACCTAAAGTTTCACATAAATCATTTATATTATTTTTAAAGTGCTGGGGAAGTACTATACTTCCTGGATCAGCAGTTACTGCTAAAGGATTAAATCCTAAAAAAGCAGAAATAATTAGGGAAAAACTACTATCTACCCCTCCCGAAAGAGCTACCACAGCAGTATAGCCTTTATTTTTCTCATTTTCATTTTTTAAAAATTCTATTTTGTTAAATGAAGTTTCAGAGGTTACGGTATTTGATTTCGAATCATTAACTTCTAAATCATTTTCATTTTCTTTTATGATTTCATTATTCTCTAAACCATCCTCAGGTTCTTTTATATTTAAATAATCTGAAAAATTGAAAAGTGATAAGTTTTCGATTTTTTCAAAAAGCAGGTCCATTAAATTATTCAGGGCATTAGAATCATTAAATGGTTTTTTTGATGTTATTTCATGGATTTTTTCACCAGCAAGTTCCATGCGATATTGTTTAACCATAAGGTCCGTGTAGGCAGCTACATGAATATTTTCAACACTCAGTCTTTCCCTTAATTTACCTACAACCCATCCTCCTTTTCCTATTACTGCAGATTTATCTGGACGATCAGGGGTTATAATTAAAAGCCTATTATTTTTTGAATCAAAAATAACTTCTTTTATATTAAGCTCAGACTCTTCGTGGCCAATTTCAGTCCTTATTTCTTCAATGATAGAAATTAATTGATTTTTTGTTAATTGCAAAATTACACCCGAATTACATTTAATAATAAACTTTAATTTATATCACAATAGTTATTTTTATTGAATATTATATTATCTATTCCTTAATTTCTTTTAAAGATATATCCTTAACAATTAATTATAATTTATTTAAAAAAGCGCATAAATAAGTTCTAAATTTTTATTTAAAATTATTATAAAATAATTTTTAATTAACAAAACATAAATAATAATGAAAAATATAGTATATAATTACGCTCTTTATAGGGGGATAATAATTGCCTAATTTTAAAAGTTTAATATTTGGATCTGAACAGGAAACCTGGGAAGGTAAGAGGGAATCTGAAAATGTTATAATTGGTTATGATTATAAACGATTTAGTAAACCCCCCATCATTGGAAACAATCCACTTATTAGATCCAACAGCATTATTTACAATGACGTCACCATAGGTGACAACTTAATGACTGGACACAATGTTTTAATAAGGGAGAAAACAACTTTAGGCAATGATGTTTTAATAGGTACCAACACTGTGATTGAAGGCCATTCTAAAATAGGTAGTAATGTAAGTATTCAATCCAACGTATATATCCCAAAAAAGAGTTTCATTGAAGATAATGTATTTATAGGACCATGTGCATGTTTTACTAATGATAGATACCCCGTAAGGGTCGATTATCAACTAAAAGGGCCAATCATAAGAAAAGGTGCATCCATTGGAGCAAATTCCACTTTTTTATCCAACATTGAAATTGGAGAAGGATCAATTGTTGCTGCGGGAGCAGTTGTAACACGCCCAGTCCCTCCATGGTAT
>CAYUFT010000106.1:0-6968 GCA_964444115.1 uncultured Methanobacteriaceae archaeon | reverse complement strand
TAAAAGTGTTAAATCGTTAAAAAAAGATCTGGATATTTTAACAGATATCAACATGGTTCGTGTTGGTATAAATAAATATTCTGGTAATGTTAATTGTTTTATAAGTCATCCGGATGTCATTAAAATGGCCAAAGAAAGTGAAATTACCCGAGCAGCCGCCGCCATGCAATATGCTGCAGATAATGGGTTTGGGGGTATAGTGGTCATTGGAAATGCTCCTACTGCTCTTTATAAAGTCATTGAGCTGGTCGAAAATGGGGAAATGGATGTTAAATCTGTTGTTGGAGTTCCTGTTGGTTTTGTTGGAGCTGCTGATTCAAAAGAATCACTTTTAAAAACAACTATTCCTAGTTTAATAACCCGGGGCCCTAAAGGAGGCACTCCAGTCGCTGTAGCTACTGTAAATTCCCTTATTAATATTAGTAAAACTGGTCAGGAATAATGGTTAGTTTTGTTTAAATATTTAAATAGTTCATAGTGATTATAACGTTATATTGATTGATTAAATGAGGAAAAACAATGAAATCTGAAGATTTATTTAAAGAATCCCAAAAATACTTGCCTGGGGGCGTAGATTCTCCAGTCAGAGCATTTAAACCATATCCGTTTTTTGCAAATAAAGGGAAAGGTTCAAAACTGTGGGATGTTGATGGTAATGTTTATACTGATTACTGCCTGGGCTATGGTCCTTTAATAATGGGACATGCCCCAGAAAACATAATTGAATCTGTTTACGAGCAAATTAAAAATGGAACTACCTTTGGTGCTCCCACGGAAAAAGAAATTGGATTGGCAAAATTAGTTATAAATAAGGTTCCTTGTGCGGAAATGGTTCGCTTTGTTAATTCTGGAACGGAAGCAACTATGAGTGCCATAAGACTGGCCCGAGGTTTTACAGGGAAAAACAAAATTATTAAATTTGAAGGATCTTATCATGGTGCTCATGACTATGTTCTGGTAAAATCGGGTTCAGGAGCTGCATGTTTACCAGATTCTCTCGGTGTGCCAGAAGATACCACAAAAAATACTCTTTCTGTCCCTTTTAATGATGAGGATGCAATTTCAGCATTAATTGAATTGGAAGCAGATGAAATAGCAGCGATTATTGTAGAGCCAGTGATGGCTAATATTGGTTGTATTGAACCTCAAAAAGGATATTTAGAATTTTTACGCCAAATAACTGAAGAAAATAATATAATACTTATTTTTGATGAAGTTATCACAGGTTTCAGACTTTCAGAAGGAGGAGCTCAGGAATATTTTGGTGTTACTCCAGACCTGGTTACTATGGGGAAAATTATCGGTGGTGGATTTCCTATGGGTGCTTTAGCTGGTAAAAAAGAAATAATGGAGTTCATTGCACCTTGTGGAAGTGTTTATCAAGCAGGAACTTTCAATGGAAATCCTGTTTCAGTAACTGCAGGATTGAACACACTTGAATTACTTGATAAAAAATTTTATTCCGGGTTGAATGAAAAAAGTCAATCTTTAAGGGATGGAATCAGAGATATTTTAGAGGATAATGACTTTAATTTGAAGTTAGTTGGTTTAGCATCCATGTTCCAGATTTATTTCACTGAAATTGAGGTAAAAAACTATAATGATGCTAAGACTTCTAATGTTGATAAGTTTTCTATTTATTTCCAAGAACTTCTTAAAAAGGGAATTTTCATACCACCATCTCAATTCGAGTGCTGTTTCTTATCACAATCTCATTCTCGTGAAGATATTGAGAATACATTAAATAGCATGGAATCTGCTTTAAAAGTAGTATTTTAATAATCAATTCTTTGATTTAATTCTTTGAATTATAATTATAAATGACAAGATAGTTTATTGAATTCTATTTTTATTTACTTAATTATTAACAAATTTGAATTAGAATTCAAGGCCAAATAATAAACTAAGTTTAAATATAAAATAGTTCTATTTAAAGAAATAAAGATATATTGCTAAAATAAGTACTATTATTGCTATTATTGACGCTACTTTTAGCGGGGAAATGTTTTCTTTGAAGGAATAAGATGAAATCTTTTGGTTACGAACATTGGTTCTTTTCTCTTGAATACGGGCCATAAGCTTTTTTTCTTCCTTTTCCATGGTTTCTTTGAGGTTCTTTTCATCAAATGGATAAATATCACTATTTCCAGAAATATTATTTACTGGGTTTTTAGACGGTTTAAATCCTGTTTTAATATTTTTATTAGGATTTTTTTCCCAAATAGGGAGTTTCCCATCCTTGATCTCATTTAAAATCTCTTCTTGGATTTCAACTTTTTTGGAAAGCTCTTCGAACTGTTTTTTCCTTTTTTCAGCTTTATTCTTCAGATTAATTACCATTTCTTGAATTTCTTCATAATCAAGTTGGTCTTCTTCTAATTGTGTAGTATCCGTTCCATTTTCCTTTTTAGAAATAAAATTATGAGTTTCTTGATAGTTTAAATGCCCCCCGCATTCACACAAATCAAAGTCTGAAGGTGATTCGCCTTCCTGCAACTGGTAATAACCATTACAATTCTCACAAATAAGATATCCGCCTATTGACATATTATCAATGCCACTTTCAAATAAATCCATATTTGAAACCATATCATCCCCCCGAGGCCTCAACCCAACAATAAATATTGTGTTAAAACTCGATAATTAATAAATTAATTAATATAGTATATTTTTTTGTAAACTATATCCTATTAATTTTTCTATTAATATTAAAAAGTAGTCTCAAAATAAAAATATTAATAATGGATCTTACTATAGCTTTAATTTAATAATAAAACTCTATTTGGTAATAAAAAAGAATAATAAAAAAAATAAAAAACTCTATTTAAAGAGTTTTTTGAATTCCTTCTGAAATCAAGAACTGGACGAATGCACCTTTAGGATAAACATAGATATTTCCCAGGTTATATTGATTGACTCCAACATTAATCAGGGTTAAATATTTACTTTTATCATTTTGTGTAGTATTTAATATGGCAGTCATCATGCCTTGTACTGCATCTCCACGAGAAACACCACCGTTTTGTTCATCTCTAAGTAACTGAAGTGAATTTCCACTCACATCACCAAGCCCTTCCACATAAATAGGACCAATAGCCCTTAAAGCTGCATCAACTGCATCAACAGTAACTACCAGAATGACATCTGATTTCTGACCAGTATTGATTTCTACTATTTCCTGGGCCAGTTTAACATCTTTTTCTGTGTCATTATCCCATAAAGAATCGTGTAAACGTAATTTTGTTTCACCAATACTTTTTAAATAATCTGGAACTGGAGCAGTAGGGTGCATCATACCTCCAGGGTAAACTGGAGTTATTTTAGTTATATTTCCATCTTTTAATTTAATAATGAATGCCATGTCTACAGCACCCATTCCTGGCCGACCTTCGCTGGGATCAGTACACAAGACTAGCACATTATGCTCACCCATGGTTACATTTTCTGAAGTGGAAACATAAAGTTGATAGGCACTTACGGACAGTCCAACAATGGCCAGAAACAATATTATGATAATAATGCTCTTTTTATCCATATCTTAACCTTCTTAATAAATTTTCTATATAATTTTTTAGTTTTTGTAATGTTATTTTGAAATTATTTAGCTTAATATCTTGTATTTAAAATAATTATTACAAAAAACAGTCTTTTGTTAGTTCAATTCATTTAATTAATAAAATTCATAATATGTTAATATTCAATAACTAAATTAATTTATTATAATTCAATATAAATGTTCTTGTTAATAAATAAGATTACATTATAATAAATATATGTTTATATATAATATATTTTTTTAGAATAAAAAATAAATGAATTTCATGAAATTATAATTCTTAAAATTTGCTAAATAAATCAGTTATTGCTTGAATTTCATATTATCTTTAATAAAGGAATGTATTAAATGAAAACAGTCGCTATTGGTGTTGGTGAGAATAAAAATATTATTGAAGCTGCTGAAAAAATAGGAGCTAAAAATCAGGAGATAAATTTTATTTTTACCAGTTCTGAAAAAGAATTATTGTCCATTTTTTTAGAAGAGAAAGCAGATGCTTATGTAAGAGGATCTTTAAGTGCTTCTTTAGTTATGAAACACCTTAAAAATTATGATAAAGATAAAATTAGTAATATAATAATTGAAGAAGATAATGAATCTAAATCTTTGATGAATGATGAGAGATCTATAAAATTTATAAATCCTGGAAAAATTAATCGTGCATCCGTTATAAACTTAGATAATAATTATTTTCTACTGACGCCTGTGGGAATTGATGAAGGCCAGAATATTGAAGAAAAAATGATAATCGTGGAACAGGCATGTGATTTCCTGAAAAAAATAGGTAAAGAACCTAAAATAGCTGTTTTATCTGGTGGAAGATCTCAGGATGTGGGAAGAAGTTCACAAATACATAAATCAATTATGGATGGAGAAAAATTAACTTCAATCATAAAGCATAAATACTCTGTTAAGCATTACTACATATTAATAGAAGATGCAATAAAAGATAAATGTAATCTAATTTTAGCTCCAGATGGTATTTCTGGAAATTTAATATTCCGATCCCTGGTTTTAGTTGGCTCAGCAAAGAGTTATGGTGCGATTACCTTGGGAATAGATCAGATTTTTATAGATACTTCCCGAGCACAGAGTGTTGAGGGATATATTAGAGCAATAAATTTTGCGCATTACTTAGCCAAAAGAAAAATGTAGGAGAGGTAAATGTCATCCTTAAAACCTGTTTATAAACTTTATGAATGGTATATTTCACGCAATCTTAAAGAAGAAAATATGCCTAAACATGTGGCAATTATCATGGATGGAAATCGCAGATATTCCAAAATCCAAGGCAATGTTCCTGTTATTGATGGACACAAAAGAGGAGTAAGCACCTTAGAAAAAGTACTGGATTGGTGTGTGGATTTAGGCATTGAAATAGTCACGGCTTATGCGTTTTCTACTGAAAACTTTAATAGGTCCGATAAAGAAGTAGAAGGCCTAATGAAACTTTTCCAGGAAAATTTTGAAGGAATTGCCAGCAATAAAAAAATTCATAAAAATGAAGTTAGGGTAAAAGCAGTGGGAAACCTGGAACTACTTCCGGAAAATGTCAGAAAAGCTATAAAAGTGGCAGAGGATTCTACAGCATCATATAGCAAACGCCAAGTAAATATTGCCATTGGATATGATGGACGTTTAGAAATTATTGATGCTACAAAAAAAATAGCACGTGACGTTAGAGATGGAAAAATAAACCCTGAAGATATTGATGAAGATTTAATCAATAAGAATCTTTATACAGCTGGTCTGGAAGATCCTAATTTAATAATAAGGACTAGTGGGGAAGAAAGATTAAGTGGTTTCTTATTATGGCAGTCTTCTTATTCTGAACTTTATTTCTGTGATAGTTTATGGCCTCAACTTAGAAAAGTGGACTTTTTAAGGGCATTAAGGTCATATCAACAGAGAGAAAGACGATATGGAATTTAATTTAAATCTTTTTTTTTTCATTTAAATATCGAAACTCATTAATTGAATTTATTAAAATCCATTTTATTTTGAAAGTTTATTTTAATTTAGTATTCCAATAATAAAATTAATTAGTCAAATTCACCAAATTAAATAAGGAGATAATTATGATTGATACACACTGCCATGTTGATTTTAAGGACTTTAATAAAGACAGAGAAGAGATTATAAAGCGGGCTCAAAAAAAACTTACCTGTATTGTAAATTCTGGTGTAACTTTAGATGGCAATAGGAGGGCATTAAAACTTTCTGAGGAATATAAAAAATTTATTTTCCCATCGTTAGGATTTCATCCAGTTAATTCTTCTAAATCTGAACAATCTGTTGTGGAAGAGGTTATTGAAGAGCTTCACGAAAATATTGATAAAGCGGTGGCTATTGGTGAAGTAGGAATGGATTATTATCATGTTAAAGATTCTGAAGGTAGAAAAAGGCAGGAAAAAATATTTAATCAGTTCTGTGGGCTGGCTGAGGAATATGAACTTCCTTTAATAGTTCATGCCCGAGATTCTGAGGAAAAATCCTTTAAAATAGTAAAAAAATATAAATCGATTCCAGAAGTGATTTTTCATTGTTACAGTGGTAGTTTAGAAACAGCAAATAAAATTATAGAAGAAGAGTATTATACTTCATTTTCAACTATGATATGTTATTCTAAGCACCATCAAGTTTTGGCTAAGGAAATACCTCTTAAATACATTTTAACTGAAACTGATAGCCCGTATTTATCTCCTTTTAAAGGAGAAAAAAATGAACCTGCCTTTGTGGAAGAGGCGGTTAAAAAAATTGCAGAGATAAAAGAAAATAAGCTTTCAAAAGTTGATAATATCACAGAAAAAAATGCTAAAAAAGTTTTTGATATTTAATTTGCTTGATGCGTTTTCGTGGGTGTTTTCTTTGGCCAGGTTAACGATGTATCCGAAGCGGCCGCCTTCAGTGCGTGAGCCCATTTGCAGCACGCCCACGCTCAAGCCGAGCAGTTGATAGATCGGCGCCATCCAGCGTGCGTCGCGTCGTGCCAAATAATCGTTCACTGTGATGAGGTGCACGCCGCGCCCAGTGAGTGCGTTCAGGTAGAGCGGCATGGTGGCCACTAAGGTCTTGCCCTCGCCCGTGCGCATTTCGGCGATCTTGCCCTGGTGCAGCGCCATGCCGCCCATTAGCTGCACGTCATAGGGGCGCAGGCCAATGCTGCGTTTGGCGGCCTCTCGGACTGCGGCGAACGCGTCTAGCAAGATCTCGTCCAGGCTCTGGCCGGCCTTCAAACGCTGCTTGAACTCCGCGGTCTTGGCGCGCAAAGCTTCATCGGACAGGGCCTCGTATGCGGGCTCCAGGCCGTTGATATAGTCCAACATCTCGGAATACGCTGAAACGGTCTGCTTGTTGGGATCCCCCCCAATAAGTTTTGCAAAATTCTTAAGCATGATTTTGGACTCCGCGG
>CAYUFT010000105.1:0-6973 GCA_964444115.1 uncultured Methanobacteriaceae archaeon | reverse complement strand
ATCTATTACATCATTGGAGGCATTCCACCGGGCATACCGCCAGGCATTCCACCCATACCTTCCATTTCGCCGCCTCTACCTTCAAAGGCACCGCTAGCTGCAATCATGTCATCAATTCTTAGAATCATTTCTGCAGCTTCTGCAGCAGATTGGATGGCCTGTTTTTTGACTCTTTGAGGTTCGATTACACCTGCTTCTTTCATGTCCATTACTTCTCCTTGGAAAACATCTAATCCCATGTAGTGGGAGTTTTCGTGGGCAGATCGTAAATCTACAAGAGCATCTATACTGTCTAAACCTGCGTTTTCAGCTAATGTTTTAGGAACGATTTCTAAAGCTTCTGCAAATGCAGCAACAGCTAATTGTTCTCTTCCACTAATGGTATCTGCGAAAGCTCTGAGGCCTTTAGCAATTGCTATTTCTGGAGCTCCTCCACCGATAACAACCTTTTTATCTTCTAGTGTAGCAGCAACTACTCCTATAGCATCATCGAGGGCTCGCTCGATTTCTTCAGCCACATGTCTGGTGCTTCCTCTTAAGATAATGGAAACTGCTTTAGGTTCTTTACAGTCTTCTACAAATATGAGAACTTCATCAAAGATTTTTTTCTCATATACTTTTCCTGCTTCTCCTAAATCATCAGAACTTAAATCATCGATGTTAGTTACTAGTTGAGCACCAGTAGCTTTTTGTAATCGGGTCATGTCTGATTTTTTAGCTCTTTTAACTGCAAGGATTCCTGCTCTGGCCAGATAGTGCTGGGCCAAGTCATCAATTCCTTTTTGGCAGAATAAGACATTTGCTCCAGAATCAACTACTTTGGCGACCATGTCTTTAATCATTTGCTCTTCATTTTCAATGAAAGCTTGCATTTGAGTAGGGTCTGTTAATTTGATTTTAGCATCAGTTTCCAGATCTTTTACTTCAATTGGGTACTTTAAAAGAGCAACTTTAGCGTTTTCAATCTTTTTAGGCATAGCTGGGTCAGCTCGGCTTTTGTCGATAACAACACCATTAACGATTTCAGATTCGTCCACACTTGCGCCTTGGATTCTCTGAATGTTTATGTTGTCCTTTTCAACTTCTCCATCTTCTTCAACTTGTAAAACTGATCCAACAACTAGTTCTGCTAAGGATTCTTTAGCTTTTTCAGAACCTTTACCAGTCATAGCGGTCATAGCCACTTTTAATAAAGTGTCTTTATCAGAAGCATCAAATGAAATTTCTTCTAAGATTTCTTGAGCTTTTACTGCTGCTTGCCTGTAACCCATAGCAATGATTGTTGGATGAACATCCATTTCCAGTAAGTTTTCAGCTTTTTTGAGTAATTCTCCTGCGATAATTACTGCTGTAGTGGTTCCGTCTCCTACTTCGTCTTCCTGGGTTTTTGCTACTTCTACTAGCATTTTTGCAGCAGGATGAGCAATATCCATTTCTCGGAGGATGGTTACTCCATCATTTGTTACCACGATGTCTCCTAAGGAGTCCACCAGCATTTTGTCCATTCCCTTGGGACCTAAAGTAGTCCGAATGGTTTCTGCTAATATTTTTCCAGCTAAAATATTTAATCTCTGGGCGTCTCTACCCATAAAACGGTCAGTACCTTCAGGTAATATTAATATCTGTTGGCCTTGGCCACCTAACTGTGCCACAATAATCACCTCATAATTGTTCTAGTATCTATCGATGGGTTAGAGGTTCTATAAATAGTTTATTATTATATATTTACAATTATGATTTATATGATTTTAATTTTCATCTTTTGGTCTGATTTTCTATAATATATTCCAAAAAGAATCATTTATAATCAAAATCATTTAGAAATTATTAAATATTATTTTGTGTAATTATCTTAAGAGATTAATACGGAATGCTTAATTTCATTTATAAATCTAATTTTAATATTTTTTTCATGGTTAATGGAGAATTAAAAGATGAAGTGTAAAAATTGCGGCACAGAGAATCCCGATGATGTAGAATGTTGTAAAAAGTGTGGTAAAGGAGTTAATGAGAATAAATATCAGATTTGTTGGATACCTGTGGGAATAGGGGCTGCGGTTGGTGTTATATTATTATTCATGCTCCGGGCTCTGATGGGTGATGGAAATCTCTTATTATCTACTTTTATACCTTGGGTTATGCTTTCCGGGGCCGTTGCTACTGTTTTATCTTATGATAAAAATGTGCGTGCGGGATACGATTTTAATCCTCTCATTTCAGGGATAATAGCTGGAACTATTGCTGGTTTATTAATACTTGCGGGCACACCTGTGGATTATACAGGTATTTCTGTACTGGGATTTTCCTCAATAATAGGATGTGTTTTCTGGGCCTTTGCTGGAACTATCATAGGAATTATAGTCAACCTAATACGGGAAAAAGACAAAAGACTGTTTATACTCACTATCATCATAATCGCAGCTGTAATACTTTCAATAGGGTACATAAGCAACTCCATGACAACTAATGATGACTTTGAAACAGCATTATATAAACAGATCATGATTTTAGAGTTTGATAATCTTCTTCAGGCAGAGGCAGATTCTTTTATTAAAAATTCAACAAATTCGAATGGAAATAAGTCCGACCTAAAAAAAGCACAGGCAAATTACCAAAAAATGATTGAAATCACCAATAACGGAATTATTTATTGGAATAAAGATATGCTGAAAAGTTCAACTTCAGATATCCAAAAAGAATACAGTAAAGAGTTAGGAAAATACCTAGAACTCAAACTACAATACTATAAAACAAAAAAACAAGCCGTAGATCTTCAAATACAAGGGAAAACGATACAAGCACAAATAAAATACAAAGAAGCACAAAAGATATTACCACAAATCAAAGCACAAGAAAAAATAATCGATAATACTCTAGAAAAAGACCCTGAACTACAAAAAATGATTAAAGACGAAGTTGAAAGTGATAAGAGGTATGTTAAAAGATATAAAGAAGAACTGATTAATGACAGTTTCATACCACTATATGTTCTTAAACAAAAATATGGAAGCTGAAAACTCCCTTTCTTTTTAATCAGAACAATAAATTTTATCTTATTTTTTATTTTTATATTTATTTAAAATCATTAGAAATTATCAAACATTGTTTTAGACATTATACTACTTTAAAATAGAAAATAAAATAAAGATAATTAGTTTTAAAGCTCTTTTGATCGAGTACTGTCCCGCGGAAAGACTTTAGGTACAAAGGTCTTGCAGAAATCAGGAGTTACCCTTTTCATTTCCATTTCCATTTTTTCAACAATCTCTTCTTCTAATTCTGGACTTTTAGTGGTAGATATGGAAAAAGATTCATCCATAACTTTTAATTCGATTGTTTCATTCCCCATAGAAATTTCAAATTCAACTTCCTGGTTATTCTGCATGGAATCAACCACGTCATCAAAGATTTCATCAGATAGTTTCAGTAATTTCCGACCTTCAGGAATATAAGTGTTTTTGGCAGTTTTTATCTGTTTAATACGAACCGGAGCACAACCTTCCGTTTTAATAGTCTTTCTTATTGGCCAGAAAAGCCCTAAAACTAATTTCTTCTTGGTCTCTAAATCATTATCAATTTTTATTGATTTCAAATCAATCCCCTCCTTGAAATAAACCTGATAAGTCCCCAAATGAAAAAATAAACTTCTAAAGGATTTAAATTAAATAATTTAACTCAATATATTTAATTTAATGAATGAATTTCTTAATTAAAATCTGAATTTAAAAAATATTATTAAAGATTTAAATGCACAAATCAGCTTCAAATTTGCTGAGTAGGCATATATAATGCTTTAAATCTCTTTTATCTTTTCAGCAACTGATTTTCCGATTTCATAGCATTTATCCAAGTTATCTTCCTTGGGAATGAAATCAACATCCAGTGTTTCCACAACTTCAAAACCGCACTTTTCAAGTTCAGTGGACAGCTTTCTAGTGGCTCCCCCACCCCATCCTTTGGAACCAAAGGCAACTGCTAATCTTTTAAATCCGGTTCTATTGAAGCTTAGACCCTCTAAATAATACATTAAGTCTCCTAAAGTAGGAAAAGCTCCATTGTATATAGTAGGACTTCCAATGAGGATGGCTTTACTGTCCAATATGTCTTTTACTATTTCACTTCGCTCATCATGGCTTAAGAAGTACATAACAACTTCTACGTCCTGTCCCATAGCTCCTTCAGCCATGGCATGGGCCATTTTTTGGGTGGATTGGTGCATGGTATCGTAAACAATTGTGATTTTGTCCTTGCATTTTCCAGTGGCCCAATCCGTGTAGGCACCAATCATTTTTAAAGGATCGGTTAAAATTTGCCCGTGTGATGGTGCAATTACTTTAATTTTATCAAGAAGACCTAATTCAGTGACTTCTGCAAATTTTCTAAGTACTAATGGGGATAATGGTGTTACCAGGTTGGCAAAAAACTTTTGGGATGCTTCCATAAGCACATTTTCTGGAATCTCATGATCATATCTTTGGGTTAAACAGAGGTGCTGGCCAAAGGCGTCATTGGAGAATAGAATTCCGTCTTCCACTAGTAAAGTAAACATACTGTCTGGCCAGTGTATCATAGGAGCTTCTAAAAATGCCAGGGTTTTTCCTCCTAAATCCATAGTATCTCCAGTCTTAACAATTCCAATTGCCATGCTTTCTAATGCAGGATAATGATTTTTAAGGCCAGCCACACCTTTTTCTGTACAGTAAACTTTTGCTTCAGGAAACTTCTTGCATACTTCTACTAATGTTCCGCTGTGATCCTTTTCCACGTGGTTTTGGATAATAACATCAATTTTAGGTTCCTTACCTTCTTTTTCAAAAGCATCATTAATTCTCCCCCAGAGTTGTCCAGATGTTCCAGGATAACTGTTGTCAATTAAAGCAACCTTTTCCTCTCCAAATACCAGGTAAACATTGTAAGTTGTTCCACCTAATGTGTATCCATGATAATTTCGGATATCCCAATCCATTACTCCGGTCCAATAGACTCCATCAGCCATTTTTTTTGCGTCTGCTTTCATATTTTAACACCTATTAATTAATTAGATTGAATTTTTTAGTTAGATACCAGCTATTATAATACTATAATTTATTATTTCAAAGTATTAAATTTTATTAAAACTATTAATTAAGATAAAATCTATTAAATTGATAGAATAATGAACTTTAATAATGACTTAATTAATTATTATTCTTAGTAAAATTAATTAATAGGGGAATTAAATGGATTTATATTTCAAAGAAACTGGAAATGATAACCCGGAAACCATATTATTTCTGCATGGTGGAGCACTGGGTGGCTGGATGTGGGATAAACAGCTGGAGGCTTTTAAAGATTACCACTGTTTAGTTCCAGATCTTCCAGAACATGGAAAAAGTAATGAAATAAAACCATTTGCTATAAAAAATACTGCAGAGGATATGTTGGATTTAATCCGGAACCGGGCCCATGGGGGAAGGGCCCATGTGGTGGGAATATCTTTAGGTGCTCAAATTGCAGTGGAAATGCTAAGTAAATCACCGGAACTTATTGATCATGTTCTTATCAGTGGGACTCTTGTTAGAAGAACTCCTGCAACAGATTTTTTATTAAAACTCTTAAATTATACTATAAACGCATACATACCCATCAAAGATACTGATTTTTTAATCAAAGCAAATATTAGGAGCTATAATTTTCCGAAAGAGTATTTTAAAACTTTAAAAGAGGCCACAAAATCCATTTCCTCAGATTCACTAAATAGAATTTTAAATGAAAATATGCTTTTTAAAATACCTGAAGGCCTTGAAAAAGCAAATAATCCAGTTCTGATTATTGCTGGTGAAAAAGAGTATGGAATTATTAAGGAATCAGCCAAAGACTTGAATGAAGTACTACCTAATTCTCAATATTTCAATGCTACTAATATGGTTCATGCCTGGAACTTAACCGAACCTGAATTTTTCAACAGTGTTTTGAGAGCATGGATTACTGATAAAAAACTACCTGAGGGACTTACTCATGAATAAAATGAAAATAGGTTTTATTGGATATGGAAGTATGGGGAGTATGATTTTGAATGGATTTTTGGATTCAAATTCAATTTCTGCTAAGGATATAATAGTCTCCAACCGCACAATTTCTAAATTAGATGATTTAAAGGAAAAATATCCTGAAATCGAAATCTCAGAAAAAAATGTGGATTTGGCCAAAAAATGCAATCCCCTATTTCTTTTTGTAAATACTGGTGAAGTAAAGAATGTACTAGATGAAATAAAAGAACAATTGACTAAAGATACTCATATAATTCATATCTCTGCTGGTTTAAGCTTAAAAACAATTGAAAAAAGTTTTTCTTTTAAAATAACACAAATAATTCCCAGTTTAACTTCAGAACTTAAAGAAGGGGTATCTCTGGTATGTCACAATGAAAAAGTTAATTCACAGGAAAAAAAGTTTGTAGAAAGTCTTTTTAGTAGAATTAGTCAGGTAAAAGTTGTGAGAGAAGAAGATTTAGACATTTCTACTGACCTTACTAGCTGTTCCCCCGCATTTATGGCATATATTTTTAAGGGATTTGCTGATATTGGGGCTGCTAGAAGTGAATTAACTGAAAAAGAAGCAGAAGAAATGGTTCTACAGACTTTATTAGGCACTATTAAACTTTTAACTGAAAAGAAAATGAGCTTTGAAGAAATCATATCTCGGGTGGCCACTAAAGGTGGTATTACTGAGGAAGGAATAAAATCACTGGAAACTGATCTTCCATTAGTTTTTGATAATTTATTTAAAAGCACTTTTAATAAACGTGAAAAATTAAAAAGAGATTTAGATAAACAGTATATTTTCAATGATAAGATTATTTGATGATAGCATTTTGAAATTGATTAATAAAAATTATTGGTTAATAAAATGTTTAAATCTATAATTTAATAAATAATTAATCAAATTAATCTTTTTTAATTAATTTAATAAATTGCTTGATTAATTAATTCTC
>CAYUFT010000104.1:1801-7101 GCA_964444115.1 uncultured Methanobacteriaceae archaeon | reverse complement strand
AAAGGATTTATTACATCAATTTTTTCTTTGGAATCAATAAAATTCCCATTAATCAACATTTTCATGGAATTTCCTCAAATAAATGTTTTAAAACTATATTTATAATATAAAAAAATAAAAAGCGTTTTTGTAATAATTAAACTAAGATTATTACCCTTAATTTAAAAAAAATAAAATATTTTATCTAAAATTTCTTATTAAGAGTATTAATAGAGTTAGTAAGCTTATTGAGGTCGTTATTACCGATTTCACTGCCTAAACCAGCCAAATAGTTTTTATAGTAAACAGCAGCCACAATAGCTATTACAATTATTCCCCCAAAGAGCAAAATTAACTCTGCAGATCCCTGTGCCTTCTCATCCATGATAATTTTCATTTTTACACCTTTAAAACCCGACAATAAGATATGCGAATTTTCCTACAACATAAAATATACCATAAGAAGCTATAACTAAAGGTACAGTAAATTTAACCCCTTTACGAGCACTACCATACAGGACAATGCCTATTAATAATCCTGCAATAATCGAGTGAATAATAATATAACCTGATGCGGCAATAACTGAAGCATCTAATAGCGGATTAACTTTACCTAATGATTGTATAAAACTAGAATAAACAGTCATCATACCTAAAGCAAAAGGAGCAGCGATTACAGCAGCAATAATTAAAAACATTACTGACATCATTACATTGGCTTTTCTTTCCCTTTGAAGTGCTAAAACAGCCCTTAAATCCTCTGCAACTGTCTCAATAACATCAGATAGGCTACCTCCAGCCCTCCTACCTTCCAATATCATTCTAAAAGTCCTATCTAAGTTTTTAGATTGTAATCGTTCACCCATGGATAGAATAGCATCGTCAAATGTACGTCCAATTTTTATCTCAATAACTGCTCTTTTAAGCTCATCATTAAGAGGACCTCCCCCATGTTTAGATACATCTTCCAAAGCAGTTTCTAATCCAACACCCGCCCTTAAAAGCGATGCAATTTGCCTTAAAAAATCAGGAGTTGTCTGTTCAATGGCATCAACCCGACGTTCCATCATCATGAATATGTACCCCCCAATCAAAGCCGGTGGGATAAAAAACGCGATAAAACCAGATAGGAGTGGATCAATACCAGCAAAAAAAGCTAAACCCATAGCAATTATAACCAGAAAAATACCGGCTATAATGGCCAATGTAATCATATCCGCTGATTTAACATACATCCCACTTCTGATTAAAGTTTCTTGAAGTCTAATTTGAAACTTATCCGGAACTATGTTATCAACAATATTGGAAACTGGTGCTAATGCTTGAGGAATAATGGCCAAATTTATACACCTTCAGTTTTATTAATTATGAAAATTGATTATTTATGAGATTTAGAAAACTTAATGAATAATATACTAAATCATTAAATTGATATTGGTTATATATTGATTAGATTTTATTGATTAGGTTCTTAATCAATAAATCGTATTTATTCATATATAATCTATTATTATAATAATTTTATGCTGACATGATATTTATATTCAGTGTTAGTTATATTGACTGGTTTATTTCACTTAATTAATAAACTTGCAAATATAAATCGAAATCTATTCTTAAAATAAAATCATAAATAAAAATAAAAAGATAAATTGTAATATATTATTTTTTAAACTTTTTGCAATTATTAGTTAACCCGTAAAATAATTACTAAATATCTTACTTTTACTTAATTCATTCAAAATTAAATTTACTTGGCAATTTGGTTAATATTTTAGGATTGTTTTTTACCAGAACCATGTCCTCAATTCTAACTCCAAATTCACCTTCAAAATATATTCCTGGCTCTACAGTAACTACCATGTTTTTTTCTAACTTTAATTCACTCTTTAAAGATAAAGAAGGTTCTTCATGAACTTCTAATCCCACACCATGACCTGTGGAATGAATAAAATTTTTACCATACCCATAATCATAAATTACATCCCTAACTATTTTATCTACTTCTGAAGCCAGTACACCTGGAGCAATTGCATTTATCCCTGCTTTTTGAGATTCTAAAACAATTTCTCTAATTTCTTCTTGTTTTTCTGTAGAAACAGATGTTCGAGTACAGTCGGAACAGTAACCATTCCATTTAGCCCCCCAATCAATTAAAACATTATCTTCAACTTTATTTTCAGAAGGTTCAGCATGAGGAAGGCTAGATCTAGCTCCAGATGCAACAATAGTGTCAAATGCCTCTTTTTGAGAACCATTAGATTTCATATAGTGATTGAGTTGATTGGCAACTTCCCATTCTTTTCCTTGTAATTTTAATGATTTTATAGCGATTTCGGCAATTTTTATGGCCTTTTCAATATATTTAACTTCTTGAGGAGTTTTAATCATCCTTAATTGATTAATAATATCACTAATGACTATTTTCCAATCCCCTCTGAGATTTTTACATGTTCCTAGAGAAACAGAACTTTCCAATCCAACTTTTTTAATTCCATCACTCATTAAAAGTTCTTTAATTTCTTTAAAAGACTTGAATTCTTCTACAGGAATTTTAGAAAAAATATTTGCTTCTTCTAAATCCATTTTTGATGCAAAAAGAATAGGTTCTTCTTTAAAAACAACCATTGACCAACTGGAAGGCTTAAAACCAGATAAATATGAAATATTCTCATTTTTTAAAAATAATAAAGTTTGAATATTCTCCAATTCCATTTTATGCCTAATAATATCAAAATCCATTTTAAAAGCTCCAATAATCTCTAATGATTTAATATTTGATGAATATTTGTGCTACTAATTAATAAATTAATGATTATATAACTAAATAAAGTATAATATAATAAAATCCATGAAATTGTTTTAAATAGAGTATTTATCCATAGTAGATTTTATTAAATCAAATAAATCATCCATAACCGCGGAAGGGATTTGAAGAGCAATAGGCTGAGGTACATATCCAAAATCAGGATCTTTAAATGTAATCCCTTGAAATTCTACTGAATCTTTATATCTGGGAATGAAATGCCAGTGAATTTCTGGTTTGGGATTTTTTGCTCTGAAAGCAGCATTTTTAAAGCAACTCCAATTAAATAAAGATGGTCTTAATGTTTCATCAAGTGTTTTCTCCATTATTTGAACTATTTTTCCAAATTCTGTCCATTCTTCATTATTTAATTCCATTAAATCCCGGCACTGTCTTTTAAGTGAAACTACACACGTACCCAAGTAGCGCTGACTGGGAGCTAAAAAAATTATCCAGTATTCAGTTTCTTGGACTTTTTTACCATAAAATCCGTCAATTGCACAATATTCACATTCATTCATTATAAAAATCCCCTAAAAAATTAATATTATTTTATAAATATATAACAACAGCAATTATAAATAATTTATAAATTTAGGCCTATTTTCACGACGTTTTTTGTAATTAATTATATAATATTTGAGAAACAATATAATTATAAATTAAAATCCATTTTGACATATTTTAATTATGAATTAATTAATTGTGAGTGGTTAAATGCTTCCTCAGTTAGAACTTAGAAAATTTGTAACTCCAGAATTTATTTTTGGAGATGGAGCGCGCCTTTTTGCAGGTAGTTATGCCCAAAACTTAGCGGCCAGAAAAATATTAATTGTTACTGATCCGGGGATAATAAAAACTGGTCTGGTTGATGAATTAAGTCATATATTAACTGAAAAAAATTTAGAATATGAAATATACACCAATGTAACACCTAATCCTCGTGATTATGAAGTCATGGAAGGTGCAGAAGTATTTTCAAGCGAGGAATGTAATTTTATTATTGCCTTAGGTGGTGGAAGTCCAATGGATTGTGCAAAGGGCATTGGAATTGTGAGTTCTAATAAAAGCCATATTTTAGATTTTAAAGGAGTAGATAAAGTTCCAGTACCATCACCTCCGTTAATTTGTATTCCCACTACCGCCGGATCCTCTGCAGATGTATCGCAGTTTGCAATAATTTTAAATACTGAAGAAAATTTAAAAGTGGCCATTGTAAGTAAAACAGTTGTTCCCGACATTGCATTAATTGATCCATTTACTACTTTAACTATGGATCGTCATTTGACCAGCGTAACTGGTTTTGATGCATTAATACATTCTATAGAAGCATATGTGTCCAATGCAAGCTCACAGATAACGGATTTACATGCGCTGGACTCCATAAAAATAATAAACCACAATATTTCTCCCGTGCTTAATGATCTTAAAAATTTAGAATTTAGAAGCAACATGATGATGGGTAGTTTAGAAGCTGGTTTAGCCTTTTCAAATGCTAGTTTAGGCCTAGTACATGCTATTGCCCACAGCTTAGGAGGTATAGTAGATTTATCTCACGGAGAATGTAATGCGGCTGTTTTAGAATATGTTATTGATTTTAATTTTCATTCAGCTCCCGAAAAATACATTGAAATTGGTAGAGCCATGGGGATCAACTTTAATGGTTTAAGTATAAATGCCAAAAAAGAAGCTCTGATAAATAAATTGAAAGAATTGAAACTGTTATGTGAAATGGATTTTAATCTCGGTGAAATGGGCTTAAAAGAAAGTGATATTGTTCCTCTTGCTAAAAATACCATTAATGACCCTTGTGTAGTTACTAATCCCCGTAAACCATCTATAAAAAACATTGTGGAGATTTTTAAAAATGCCCTCTGATATTCCAGATGAATGGTCATCACTTAGGGAGAAAATTATTGGTTTAGGTGAAAAATCAATAAAAAAAAGTTATTATCCTGAATTACAAGAACATTTAAATGAATTAGAAAGATTTAGAACTCTTTTAGATCAAACAAATGATGCTATTTTTCTAGTTGAAGTTTCATCATGTTTATTAACGGATTTGAATCAATCAGCCTATGAACAGTTAGGTTATTCACCTAAAGAATTGATTAAAATACCCATTACCAATATTGTAGCTCCAGAAGACAGACAAAAGTTTATTAATATTTTTTCAAATTCAGACTCTTCTATTTCCAAAGAAAAATTAAAATTTAAAGCTTTTTTTATTAAAAAAGATAGTGAACTAATGCCTATGGAAGTCAGCACCCGTAGGGTCTATTTTAGTGGAGTTTTATATTCCGTAATGGTTGCCCGAGACATTAGAGACAGAATAGCTGCAGAAAAAGCATTAAGAGAATCAGAAGATTATTATCGAACTATTTTTGAAAATACGGGATCTGCTACAATTATTTTAGAAAAAGACACCACCATATCTCGTGTAAATACTGGTTTTGAAACCCTTACCGGTTATTCAAGAGAAGAAATTGAAGGTAAAAAAAGCTTTAAAGACTTT
>CAYUFT010000104.1:0-1701 GCA_964444115.1 uncultured Methanobacteriaceae archaeon | reverse complement strand
TAATAATAAATGAGCTGGTGAGCAATAGTTTGAAGCATGCTTTTAAAAATAGAAAAAAAGGAAAAATAAGCATATATCTTAATCAGAATTCAGAAAACATTATTCTGTCAATTTCTGATGATGGAGTTGGTTTTGACCTGGAAAAAATAAATATTAGTGACTCGCTGGGCCTTAAGCTAGTTAAAACTTTAGTAAAACAATTAGATGGTTCATTAGAAATAAAAATTAATGATGGTAGTAGCTTCTTAATTAGTTTTAAGGAAGCAGTTTCTAAAAATAGAATTTGAAAATAACGTGATTAAATTACATTTTTCAATTTATGTTCTAGTTATTTTTATATTGTTTAATTTAGATTATTTTTATTAAACAATTAAATCCATGAAAAAAAAATTTATTTAATAGAATTGTAATAGAAATCATTATATGTTAAAATTAGGTTCTATTAATTATGGTAAAATTTAGTTCAAGCGAAATTAGAGATATTCTCATTTCCATGCTAGTCATAGCAGGAGTATTTGCTTACATATTAAGCGGAAGAAACATTAATTTAGCAATTAATTTGTTTCCTATTACTTTAATCGCCGTAGGGCTTGGATTTGTACTGCATGAACTGGCCCATAAATTTGTAGCCATTCATTATGGATTCTGGGCCGAATACAAACTGTGGGCAGAAGGGCTAGTGCTGGCCATAATTACATCATACTTTGGTTTTGTATTTGCTGCTCCAGGAGCAGTTTATATTCATGGAGAATATATTTCTGAGGAACAAAACGGAAAGATATCCTTGGCTGGGCCTTTAACCAACATTGTTCTGGCACTGATATTTCTGGGATTATTAAGTATTTCATCTGCTTCACCCATTTTACAAACGATTGGTTTCATTGGCTTCAGTATAAATAGTTTTATTGCTTTATTCAATCTAATTCCGTTTAGTGTATTAGATGGGGCAAAAATATTGCGTTGGAACCCTATAATTTGGGTATCGACTGCAGTAGTAGCATTTATTATGACATTTAATCAGTACATCCATCTATTCTAATCAATTAATAAAAATAATTATTTTTAAAACGGTGACCCTCATGTTTTCAAATGTACCTGTAAAATATTTTAGTTGCACGCATCGTGCTATAAACCCTTCTCAAACCATTGAAAAGGTTGAAAGTAAATTAAAACTAGCAGGAGTTACCCGTGTAACTGAAATAACACATTTGGATCGTGTGGGAATACCCATCTTTTCTGCAATAAGACCTACTGCCCAGGACGGCGCAGTAAGTATTTATGCAGGTAAAGGAGCTACCACAGAGCAAGCCAAAGCCTCAGCTATGATGGAAGCCTTTGAAAGGTATTCTGCAGAAAAACAAGATGGCGATAACGAAAAAGTAATTAAAGGAACCTATGAAGAGCTGGAAAAGGCCGTGGAACCATCCTCACTTGTTTTACCCCGGCGATTACAAAGCAATCCCAGCCACACCAAGTTGGAATGGATAGAATCCATTAATATTAAAAATGAAGAAAGGGTTTTAATTCCGGCCAATGCAGTATATCACCCATATCGTTCAAGAAATACATCAAGTATCTTTAAATCCAATACAAACGGTCTGGCTTCCGGAAATATTGTTGAAGAGGCTGTTTTCCATGGGATGAGTGAAGTAATTGAAAGAGATGCTTGGAGTATTTTTGAAGCCCATAAAAATAAAGTGG
>CAYUFT010000103.1:4343-7205 GCA_964444115.1 uncultured Methanobacteriaceae archaeon | reverse complement strand
CTCTTCCTTTTTTTCGATTTTATGTTGTAATAGAGTGGCTTTTTTACATTCTTGGTTGGTCTCGGTGCATTTTTTGAGATCCATCTTAAGTTTGCTTATCTCTAACATGCATGCCTTTACCAGACGTTTTAGTTGGTCCTTTTCAGGGTCTTTCATGAATCGCATGCTATCACTTGAATCGTTTATAAAAATTGATTTTATTTTATATAATTTATTATAACAATTATATTAAGTTTGTTTAAGCTTTACTGACTATTTTTATTTAATATCTTGTTTTTAGTTCTTATAAGTTTTCCTTCATACTTTAAAACTATTAATGAACAAAATATTCCTAAAAGAGCACCAGCTAATACATCAGAAGGATAATGAAGGCCCATGTAAATTCTGGAAATTGCAACCATAATCGCCAAACCTAAAAAAATATACAAATAACCATATTTAACTCCTATAATGGTGAAAGCAGTAAATGCTGCAGTAGCATGACCCGAAGGTAATGAATAACCAGCAAAATCCATTAAATGTCTCGCACCACTTAGAACCTCATAGGGTCGAGGACGGGCCAAAATAAATTTTAATACTTCGCTGGAAAAAAAAGCAAGGAATAATGCAATTATACAAATAAAAGCAGTTTGTTTACCCTTCAGGCCTCCGAAAATATACAATCCCATGCAAATTATAATCCAGAATACTTGTGTTCCGGCCATCGTGATTAAAGGTATTAATAAATCTAAAATTGGATTATGAATGTATAAGTTAAAAAAATAGAATACATCAAGATCCAGGTGGTATAAATTAGCTCCAATCACCTCAAACATGGAATTCACCTTTTAATACCATTATGAATAGTTATCATCATTATAAAAATAATTAATTAGTAAAAAAAATAATAAATTATGAAGTCATAATTACTTGCATAATTATATGATTTCATTGATTAATTCTGCATTGAGTATAGACGCTCCAGCAGCTCCACGAATAGTGTTATGGCCCACTAAAACATATCTAAAACTATTTTCAAATGCAGCATCTTCTCTTAATCTTCCTACAGTTACTGCCATTCCATCACCCTGGTTACGATCCATACGAGGTTGAGGTCGGTTATCTTCAGAACGAATAACAATAGGTTTTTCAGGGGCAGAGTAAAGATCCAATTTCTGAGGCATGCCTCTGAACTGTTCCATAACAGCATGAATTTCATCAATGTCACATTTATCTTCCGTTTCAATGAAAACAGCTTCCGTGTGGCCATCTATTACAGCAACTCGGTGACAGGAAGCACTTACTCCAAATGATGCGGGAGTAACCACACCATCTTCCAGACTTCCCAGGAGGTGCTGTGTTTCAGTTTCCATTTTTTCTTCTTCCCCACCAATGAATGGGACTAAGTTATCTACAATGGCCATGGAAGGAACCCCATTATATCCTGCACCTGAAACAGCTTGCATGGTAGATACATACACTCTTTTAATATCAAATTGATCGTAAATTGGTTTTAAAGTGATAGTAAGGGCAATGGTAGAACAGTTAGGATTGGTGACTATGAATCCATCCCATCCCCTGTTTTTCTGCTGGATTTCTATTAAATCCAGATATTCCGGGTTTACTTCCGGAATAACTAGGGGAACATCATCCTCCATCCTCATGGCACTGGCATTAGATGCCACAATATATTTTTCGGCAAATTTTGGTTCAACAGTAGCTGCATTTTCAGTGGGCAGTGCTGAAAAGACTATATCTACATCATCAACTTGAGATGGGTCTGTATCAACTACAGTTATATCTTTTACAGATTCCGGCATATTACTGTCTAAATACCATGTCGTGGCATCTTCATATTTTTTTCCTGCTGATCTTTGAGATGCTGTCAACGCAGTAATTTCAAATTTTGGATGTTCTGCCAGTAATTCAATGAATCTTTGGCCTACCATTCCTGTTGCCCCAAGAATACCTACATTTACCATTTTTATCACCAAAATAATTGTTATATATAATATATTTCTATTTAACCTATTTATGTATTGGATATACCTATTAATATTGATTCATATATTCAATTAATAAGTCCTTAATAACTCATTTAATGCCTAATACATCAGCCATATCATTAATTTTTCCTTCCTCAGCAGTTGGAATGAATCTGAGGGCTTTTATGACTCCGCTGACAAATGATTGTCTACTATGGGCCCGGTGAGTAATTTCCAGTCTTTCACCTTCACCAGCAAAGAGAACCGTGTGATCACCTACAATGTCTCCACCTCTAACCGCATGAACTCCGATTTCATCTTTAGTACGCTCACCAACCAAACCATGTCTTCCGTAAACCCCTACATCCGCAGGATTTCTATCAGTTTCTTCAGAAATGATTTCAAATGCTCTAACCGCCGTTCCAGATGGAGAGTCCTTTTTATGCTTGTGATGAGCCTCAATTATCTCCACATCATAATCCGCTAGAATCGGAGCCAAATCCTTGAGAATTTTAAAGAAAACATTGACACCAATAGCCATATTAGGAGAAACAACGGCTTTTACATTGTTTTTAAAAACTGAATCTTTTATTTCAGCCAGTTGCTCTTCAGAAAAACCAGTGGTACCTACTACCAGACCAACACCACAATCTGCAGTGGTTTTAATGGTTTTTATGGCTGCTGTGGCTATAGTAAAGTCCACCAATACCTGAGCCTTACTTTTTTTTAGGGCTTTAGCTAAATTTTCTGCTGCGGTGATCTTTACACCTAGGGGGCCCACCCCTATTGCTTCACCTACATCTTTACCTTCTAAAGGACTTTGGGGAGCTTCTATAGCTGCCACTACTTCCATATCGTCTTGTTGTAGAATGGTTTTTATTATTTTAGAACCCATTCT
>CAYUFT010000103.1:2566-4243 GCA_964444115.1 uncultured Methanobacteriaceae archaeon | reverse complement strand
AAATTGATAGAATCTGTCTTGATTCATTAAATTATCTTTATAATCTACTTAAAAAGTTTTATTATTATCAAATTAATCTAATTTTGATAAATGTAAATAAATAAATTAATTCTAATTTAATTACAAAAAAGATGAAACGAGAAATTAAAAATAAATTAAAAAAAGAAAATCTAATTTTAAATTAAGCAAAAGTCTTAAAAAAATCCAAAGGAAAGATTTTAAATTAAAGAAAGATCTTTTAAAACTTTAGCGAGTTTTAGTTTATTTTCCTGTTTTAAAGGAGCGAGAGGCATTCTAACATGTCCTGCTGGCCTTCCCATTAAATTTAAGCATTCTTTAGAAGGTACCGGGTTACTTTCCACAAATAAAGCTTTCATGAGTTCATATAGCTCATAATGAGTTTTGGCGGCCGAGTGAAAATCTCCTTCCAGTGCCTGATTAACCATCTGACTCATTCTAGCCGGATCAACATTGGCCACAACAGAAATAACACCTTTGGCCCCCATGGAAATCATAGGAAGGGTAAGATCATCATTTCCAGATAAAATATTGAACTCATCTTCCAATCCCAAATCCAGGAGTTTCCGGTAAATCATAGAAACTTTGTCCATATCAGGATTGGCTTCTTTTATGGCCACAATATTGTCAATACCTGCAATTTGTCCGATAGATTCCACGTCAATATCAGTTCCAGTTCGAGATGGAACATTATAAACAATTATGGGAACTTCTGTAGATTCTGCTAAGATTTTATAATGTTCTACCAGACCATGCGGCTGTGGTTTATTATAATAAGGCGTAATAACCAGAGCAGCATCTGCTCCTGAATTTTCAGCGTATTTAACTAGGCTTAAAGCTTCTTTGGTCGAGTTGCTGCCGGCACCAGCAATGGTTTTAACCCTCCCATTTACCTCGTCAATTAGAACATCAATCATGTTCCTTTGTTCTTCGTGGGTAATGGTTGCTGATTCACCTGTAGTTCCTGCAACCAGAATACCATCCACACCGTTTTCTATTAGATAATTTATGTTTTCGCGCATGCCTTCTTCATCTACCTCATCTTCTGAGGTAAATGGAGTCACCATGGCCACAATAGTACCTTCAAAACTCATTCCAAGACACTCCTTACAAGTTCATAAGCTTTTTCGCCATCCTTCCATTCTACAAAAATAACAACTGATGTCTGTGAAGATGAAATTTCAACAATATTCAGATTATTTGCTCTGAGAGGCTCTGTAATATCAGATATAATTCCTGGTGTATCAATGAAATCCGGGCTGGCAATGCTAATCATTGCTATTTCTCTTCCCAATGAAAGAGAACTAAGGTTTTCATTTTTAACCACTACATCATGCAATATTCTATGGGCATCATCAGCGTTTTTTTTGTTAACAAATAAAGTTATTGAATTCTGGCCAGTAGAAATACCAAATATATTGATTTCATTTTCAGACAGTATATCCGTTAGTTCTGCTAGAACTCCTGGCTTGTTAAGTATTTCTTCCCCAACCACAGCAATAACTGATATAGGTTCTGAACTTAAAGTGGTTGTTTTAAGCATTTCATTTTTTGAGGGACCTAAAATCTCTGTCCCATGAGCAGAAAGATCTCCATGTTCAAAACCAATGATTTTTGCATTAATTTTAGGATCCTTGTATTTCAGGGCGTGAGGATGCA
>CAYUFT010000103.1:0-2466 GCA_964444115.1 uncultured Methanobacteriaceae archaeon | reverse complement strand
ACAATTTCTGCCAGTTGTTTTTCGGTAACGGCATCCTCCATAGCTTCATCAACTATGTGAAGCAATTCATCAGTAGTCTTGTTAATGGCAGAAACAACCACCACTACCTTATTTCCCTTCATGTACTCATTGACCACTGCTTGAGCTGCTTTTTTTATCCGTTTACCGTTTCCTATGGATGTTCCTCCGAATTTGGCCACTATTAATTCCATTAACCTTCACAACCTTGGTGACTAATAATAATTAATTGTAAAATTGTAATTGTAAAATTTGTAAATATATGATTATAAAAATTATAAAATCCAAATGAGATATGTTAAATACTTAGTTAGAATGTAATAAATTTAATTATCAAGACTATTTAAAAAGCTTAAAAAATATTTTAAACCATTAAAAAATGATTAATATCAAGTTATGGTGTTTTAAATCATATTTGCCTGAATTGATAAAATCAAATACTAGGCAAATAATTATAAAACTACGCTTAAGTTAATTAAGCTTGTCTTGCTTCGTTTCTAACTAATCGAGTAACATATCCTGCGATTTTGTTCCGTAAGTGCTTAGTACTTACAGTTGAAAACTCTTCTACCAGTTTTTTGTTTTCATCAAAATCAGTGGTAAATTTACCTTGGTGAGTTTCGATTAGTTCTTTAGACAATCTTTTTACATGTGAAGTTCTTATATTTCCCATTTTATTTCCTCCTTAACAATTGTTCTTGTTCTTTTTTATTTATGTCAGTCAATATTTTCATTATTTGACTGAGCATATCTTCATCAATCTGAAATTCTCTGGCAATTTTGCGAGTTTTCATGTGAATATGTTCTTCTCGCTTCTTATCTTGAATCTCCATACCTAAAATAACTTTGGCATTGATGATTTTTTTTGCCAGAGCAGTTCTTTCACTGATTAAAGTAAGTATTTCAGTATCAATAATATCAATCTTTTCTCTTGATTCTTGAAGAAGCTTTTGTGCCTGGGATTCATCCATTATATCACCTTGGTCCCATTATTATCTACTTGTGTAGCAATAACTCTTCCAGGATAATTATTCAAAGCTTCATAAACCCTATTACTACATTCATCATTAACCACCGCCACAAAGGACGGACCAGTTCCAGATAAACCTGATGCAAGTGCACCAGCTTCTAATGCATCTAAAGCAATGTTTGAATCAAATCCAAGTGCTGCACTATACAATATTCCATTTAAGGTAAGTGCTTTATAAATATCTCCCTGAATGGCTTTTTTATAGGCCATATCTACCAGCGGTGATAAAAGCTTCATCCTATCAACATTGGATTGTGCGGTCAGTGACTTTCTGTCAGGCATGTATATTAATATGTTTTGTTTTTCCATTTCATTTCTCTGGATAATTTCTCTTTCCAGATTATTGGTTATGGTAAGTCCTCCAAAGTAGGAAGCACTGGCATCGTCGAATGCACCCGTTATAGTAACTCCAGCATCTAATGAAGCATCAATAGCTGCATTTATGATTTCCATGTCATTCATTGGTTTTAGGTCAAATTCTTCAGCAATTAAACTGGATGTGGCCATTACCACAGCGTTTGAGGTGGCACTGCTACTGGAAAGTCCAGAAGCCACCGGCAAAGTAGAATCTGTATGAACTTTTACTCCTGTATCAATAGAATAGTGTTGAATGACTTTATTTACACAAAATTCCATTAGTTTGGGATTAACTCGCCTTTCAGAAGTACATTCAATTTCAGAAGATGTTAATTGAACTTCTGCAGTTACATAAAGTTGAATACCAAAGGCAGAACCACTGCCAGTTGAAATGGCGTTTATAACTGTAGCTGATCCTGGGGATCTAACTGTTTTTTTCAATATATCACCGGTCTTACTAAAAACATTCTCATATTTTTATCAAAATTATTTGAGAATTTGTAAATCAGAGAAAAGTTATGGAATTAATATATCATGTTCTCATGGTTTATATATTGATTAGCAAATATCTTATTATTATATGATTAATTAAGATAAATTTAAGATTATGAATAGTTGAGAACATACAAAAATTCGATTTACGAGTTTGAATTAAACTATTAAAATATTTATGACCATATAGGTATAAAATAGTATAATAAATAAATTCAAATTAGATTAAAAGTGGAAAAAATTAGATTATAATAATTCAATTACAATATAATTTAAAAATCTTACAATGCATAAAATCCAGAATTAATAATCCTCAAGTGATAAAATGGAAAAAAACACCATGGTACAGAGGTACTGGTGGACACTAAATGGAAATTAGGCAGGGAATTTTGACTCTTTTTAGCAACGTTTACAACAGCACAAGCGCGAGAAACGAAACAAAACAGACATAATACAAGTGTCATCAAGAAACAACAACATTTGAATGACGCAGGATCACGCGGTATCATTTTCTCAAAGGACACCATTCTGCAAAGTTTTGTTGTGATTCTGATTCTGCTGTGACAGCA
>CAYUFT010000102.1:0-7323 GCA_964444115.1 uncultured Methanobacteriaceae archaeon | reverse complement strand
TGGATTTAATAATTTTTAGAGTTTTCCAGGGAATAGGATCTGCCATGATGTTTGTAACCGGTCTGGCCCTTTTAACTCGGGTTTATCCTCCACAAGACAGAGGAAAAGCAATTGGGATAAATATAGCTGTAGTTTATATTGGACTTTCATTAGGCCCAGTATTAGGTGGATTATTCACAAATTACTTAGGATGGCAAAGTATATTCTGGTTCACGGTACCTATTGGTATTTTAACTCTGGCCATTGTATTAGGAAAACTTAAAGACGAATGGGCTGACGCTAAGGGCGAGAAATTTGATTTTATTGGCTCAGCATTTTATTCTGTTGCACTATTCTTGTTGATGTATGGATTTTCACTTCTTCCAGATACATCTGGAATCTGGATGCTTATAATCGGAGTTTTATTATTATTAGTATTTGTAAAGTGGGAATTAGTTCATTCCAGCCCAGTATTCAATATGAAACTATTTAAAAATTACACTTTCGCTTTCTCCAGTTTGGCTGCATTAATAAATTATAGTTCAACCTTTGCAGTATCTCTTCTTTTGAGTTACTACTTGCAGTACATAAAAGCATTTGATGCCCAGACCACAGGACTAATTCTGGTAGCCCAACCAATAATAATGGCTATTGTAGCACCTATGGCGGGTCGCCTTTCTGATAGAAAAGATCCACAGCTTCTGGCGGCCATAGGAATGGTCATCACTACAATAGGTCTATTTGTTTTATCATTCCTAAACCAAAACACCAGTCTGGAACTAATTATTGTGGCTTTAATGATTTTGGGCCTTGGATTTGGATTGTTTTCCTCTCCCAATACCAATGCCATTATGGGTGCGGTGGAGAGAAAATACTATGGTATTGCCTCTGCCACGGTTAGTTCCATGCGTTTAATAGGTCAGACATTCAGTGTAGGGATTGTAACTCTAGTTTTTGCCTTTGTAATGGGTAGAGTTGTTATTTCACCAGAATCATATGCTCTTCTACTTAAAAGTATACCTATATGTTTCACAATTTTTACAATAATGTGTTTCATAGGTATTTTTGCAGCAAAGGCTAAGAAAAACTCTAATAATGTAACCAAAGGCAAATAAATGTATTTTTAAAAATTTTAATTTTTTATTTTATAAATAATAATTAAAAAAATGAGTTTATTAATCAATGAGGGATGACATGTCTGTGAAAAAAGATAAAATGAAAATTAAAATAACTAAAAATGGCCCATACATTGTTACGGGTGGGATTCCCCTTTATGAGCAGAAATTAATTACTGATGAAGCAGGACACACTAAAGAATTACAAGATATTCAACAATTCCCTTCACAAGAAAATTATACATTATGCCGTTGCGGTAAATCAAAAAATAAGCCTTATTGTGATGGTACTCACACGGAAACTGGTTTTGATGGTACGGAAACAGCCAGTAAAAAAAATTACATGGAGAAAGCAGAAATATTTGAAGGGCCTGAACTTAAATTAACTGATGCCCATGAGTTTTGTGACCATTCCAGATTCTGTTTACGAGCTGGAGGCATAAGAGAAAATATTAAAAAGTCTGATGATCCAGAAGCCCGCCAAACAGCCATTGACGAGGCCATGATATGTCCATCTGGCAGATTGGTTCTTTGGGATAAGAAAACCGGAAAAGCATTTGAAAAAGAATACGAACCATCTATTGTACTTATACGTGACCCTCAAAAGAACTGTGAAGGCCCTATATGGGTAAGGGGTGGAGTTAATATTGAATCAACTGATGGAACAGAGTATGAAACTCGAAATAGAGTGACTTTATGTCGCTGTGGCAAATCTGAAAATAAACCTTACTGTGATGGCAGCCACTGGATGAATGCTGAACAGAAACTAAAGTTCCGTAAGAAATGGGGCCTTGATGAGAAAAAAGAGGAATGATTTTAATATTTTCACTATTCTCTTTTTTTAAAGGCTAGATTTTCAATGCTAATTATTTTTTATTTTATTAAACTATTATTCAAGAGATTTTAACCATCTAAGAGTAGTATCAGCTATTTCTTCTGAAATATCATCTATATTGTCCTGTTCACTCCAAGTGCAAATCCCTTCTTCGTCAATATCCCCCACTACATCTTCTATCTGGTCATCATCAGAGAGGTTGCCGTGTTCAGATTCGCAAAAGTTGAAATTTTTGTCGCGTTTTTCAAATAAAAGATCCCAATTTTGTGAATTTCTCAATTCCCAGTACCAGTAAAAAGTATTGACGGTTTCTGCTTCCGGATCATTTTCTTCAAAGTTTTCTTCTTTTTCATATCCTACAATCAAAACTTTTTCATCGTCCAGATAAATTTTTTTTTCCCAGGTATCTTTGGCACTGTTAGTGATTTCCAGATCTGTTTTTTCTATTTGCTCAACCAGTTCGGTTTTTTCTATCATTTTAATCTCCTGAATAACACTATCAATAATATTATAATATGTATTGGAATTAGATATAGATATCTAATAATAATTAAGAATTTTCACGAGAATATGAATAAAAATAATCAATAAAGACCTAATGAATGAATTCTCATAGCAATAGGAGCGGAATAAAAAATGGTGGATAACATACCTGAAAAAGGCGCTGCACTACAAAGAGATATGAAAACTTATGCTATAATTCCTTACCTTCCCGGTGGTTTTATTTCAGTGGAAGATTTGAAGACAATGGTAAATATAGCAGAGAAATATCATGCTAAAACATTTAAAATTACGCCCGAACAGCGAGTGGCAATCATTGGCCTACCCGGAGAGGACATTGACCAAATATGGAACGAATTAGATATGAATCCTGGAGGTTTCACGGGTAAAGTCGTAAGATCTGCTAAATTTTGTCCCGGGACCATGCACTGTAAAAAAGGGGAACAGGATACTATTAAGATGGGAATGGCCATTGATGAAAAATTCATGGGAAGGTCTTTGCCCAATAAGGCTAAAATTGGAGTTAGTGGATGTCCTAACTCATGTGCTATGTCTTCCGTCAGGGATATTGGTTTAATTGGCACTAAAAATGGTTGGAATGTTATGGTTGGGGGTAATAGTGGAAGAAAGCCTATGATTGGGAGAAAAATAGCAAAGAATCTTTCTAATGATGATGCTATCGAACTAATTGATAACATTTTTAATTATTATGAAAAATTAGACACCAAAAGACGTTTAGGTCATTATATAGAAAAAATAGGGTTTGAGAATTTCAAAAAAGATTTACAGATTGAATAAGGTTTATTTTGATATTATTTCGATTATTGATTTTTATTTAATTTTTTTAGCTATTTCTAATTTTTGCATGGCTAAAAATTGCAAATAAAATAAATATAAAATAATACGATGATACTAAGAAAATCAAATAAAATTAAGTGGTTCTTTTTACGGTGATTACATATATCTGTGGTCTGGCAAAGAACCTTATAGGTAAATATACAGTTCCTATTCCATTACTCACAATCATTGTTGTGTTATCTTCATTTATAATTCCGGTCCGATATTTATTTCCATAATCTGAATAAACTACAGGTGCCCATATCCCAAAAAATGTTATCTGTCCGCCATGGGTATGGCCAGAAAGTACCAGATCCACTTTGTTTTTATTTACTTCTGGGAAATAATCTGGGTTGTGTGATAATAAAATAACAAAATCTTCGGATGTTACTGGGTTTGTAGTGGCATTTTGTATTTGAGCACCATTTTTATAATCACCAACTCCACCTAATCGGATTTGGGCACTATTTAACTCTATCCATGTTCCTTTGTTACCAATGTAGGTCATATTTGATTTAGGTATGGTATTCAAAGTCCAGTACTGTGGATCACTATTCCCTAGAACGGTATAAACTCCTAAAGGCGCTTTTAATTTGGCCAGAGATGAGAATACAGGGGCAATGTAAGTGGAGTTGCCACTAACATAGTCCCCTCCTAATAAAATAAGGTCTGGATTTAAGCTATTAACTTGTTTTACAAGATTATCTACTCTATTTTTATCAAAATATGGTCCGTGATGAATATCACTGATAAAAACGATTTTCTTGCCATCGAACTGGGTGGGTATTTGACTGGATTCAATGGTCACTTCCTTGGTTTCAATCCAGTAGGGCTCAATGAGCATGTAAGCCACAATTAAAAATCCAATTATTCCTAATAATCCTAAGGTGTTCTTTAATTTCATTTAAATCTTTTTTAATCTTTTACTTTTATTTAATAGGGTTTTTATCCAATAAAAAGCTTTTCATGAGTTTAATAATTAAATTGACCTATTTTATTAAAATAAGTGTAAATAATTAAAAATTGATTTAAGAGGTTATATTATAAATAACGAGAATATTATTTCATTCAAACAAATGAATTAAAAGAAAATTTCTAGAAAAAAAATTTATGAAATATTAATAGAATTAAAAATATCTAAAACAAAAATTTAAAAATAAATTTTTATATTAAAAAATTTACTTAATTAGTATTTTTATCGTTAGCAATCTTCAATAGGGCAGCGGATATATCTACAGAGTTATAACCGACTTCTATTAATCGCTCCACGTTGTGGACACATTTACTTAAATCTTCATTATCGATAGTTGCTTTAACTTTTTCCAGAATCATATCTGTTTTAAGCTTGTCAACATCTTTTAGTGAAGGAATTTGTTGTTGTTGGATTTTAGTTTTGGTAAATCTTTGGATATCTCTTAATTTGTAGATTTCTTTACCAGATACAAAAGTAAACGCCTGTCCTTTTTTACCAGCACGTCCAGTTCGACCAATCCGGTGCACATAATATTCATTGTCATTAGGCACATCGTAGTTGAATACTGCTTCCACATCAGGCACGTCGATTCCTCTGGCTGCAACATCAGTGGCCACCAGAATGTCTATTTTACCATTACGGTATTTGTTCATGACCTTATCTCTTTGGCCCTGTCTCATATCACCGTGAATACCATCTACAAAGTATCCTCGAGTTTTTAAGTCTTTTACTAACCTGTCTACTCGGCGTTTTGTGTTACAGAATACTAATGCTAATTTAATATCATGAACATCCATTATACGGGACAGTACTTCTGTCTTCATTTTTTCTTTTGCTTCAAAATAGATTTGCTCAATTTCTGGAGCAGTAATCTGGTGATGAGCAACTTTAATCAGTTTTGGATTTTTCTGATATTTTTTAGTGAGTCTTAAAATGTCCTTGGACATGGTAGCAGAGAATAATAGGGTCTGCCTTTTCTTAGGAACGTGTCTTAGGATTTCTTCTATGTCATCCCGGAATCCCATATCAAGCATTTCATCTGCTTCATCCAGAACAACCATTTCCACACCATCTAATTTAAGAGTTCCTCTCTGGATGTGGTCGATTACTCTTCCTGGAGTTCCAATAACCACATGCACTCCTTTATTAAGTGCTCTGATTTGCCTTCCAATAGGCTGTCCACCATAAATTGGCAGTACTTTAACTCTTTCCATGTGTGCTGAAATTCTTCCTACTTCTTCAGCTACTTGAATACATAATTCTCGGGTAGGACATAATACAATGGCCTGCACGCTTTTGTCCGGTGTGTAAACTTTTTCTAGAACAGGAATCCCAAATGCTGCGGTTTTTCCAGTACCAGTTTGGGCCTGTCCAATAATATCTTTTCCGGTTAATGCTATGGGAATAGTGAGAGACTGAATTGGAGTAGCTTCTTCAAATCCCATGTCTACAATAGCTTTTTTAATCTCTTTTGATATATCTAAATCGTTGAATAGTAATTGATCCATATTATCTTCCTTATTTTACAAAATATACAAATTCTAAAAATATGATAATTAATTATTTAAGGCTATTTTAAAATAAAACAAAATTAGCAAATAATCAAAAATCAGTCGTTAACATACTATTAGTAAGAGGATACATTTAAAGTATCCTATTAATATGAGTAATTAATTAAATTTTCTAGTTTTAATTTAATATATTGGGTATTTGATTTATAACTATCTAATTATCTAATTATCTAATTATCTAATTATCTAATTTATTGTCCCGTTTCTAAAATTCTATTTTATAATATAATATTTTATTTAAATTCACAGTAACTACTGAAACGGCACTTTGCACATTTTCGAGGATTATCTGTAGGTAAAAATGCCTTAGAACCATTTAATAAATCTTGCATACGATTAATAAGAGTTTTAATCTTGTTTTCTGCTGGCTGATCAAATTCAGCACTCCAAAAAATATTATCTGTTCCTCTTTCTCTTAGAGCGGCTCTTATTTTACGATTATTACTACTAATTTCATTATTCTTTTCAATCATATCTTTGAATGCGAGACAATATCCAAAAACTTGATTAATTGTTGAATAATACGCTACTGTCCCGGGTTTATCATCAATTATAATAAATTCATCAGGAGTTAACCATATTTCATCAATAAAACCTCTTATGCCATATTCTGGCGAAACTACCCATAATTCTCGAGATAATATTTCTTCCTTTTGGGAAAGTTCCATCATTTCTGCAAATGTGGCGGGGACCGCTTCTTCTTTGAATTTATCTTCCAGTTCCTGGTGAACTTCTTGTCCTTTCATCATTTCTGGAGTGGGGGATGTACTAATTCCTTCCATGTATTCTAAATATATACTGTACTCACAGTAGCCCTGCTGATTTAACCAGCTTATTGGAAAATTTAATTTCTCATCTATTATTTTGGCCCCTTTAATAGTAGGATGATTTTTAGAATTTTTATCGTACATATAAATCCTCTTTAATGTAGTTTATTATTTCATATATTTTGGCCATTTTGGTTGAATTTAATAAATTATATCCTAAAACGACATAATTGATGATATTTAAGGTATTATATTGGATAATTTAAGGAGAATTGTAAGAATAATGCTGAATATTATGGCTATAGTAATTTCTTTCCAATCAATATTTTTTAAATTCATTATCAGACCTTATTTTAATTGATAAATTCTTTTCTTATATCTTATTTTATCTTATAAAATCAATGAAATCATAATTTTTATTGTGATTAATTTATTATTTCCATTATTTATTTCACCAATGCAATGTTAGGATCTAATAATAATCTAATAACGTCATTGGGAGTAATTATCATGTTAATTTTTTGATCATGGATTTCCACGGGCACATTACTTACTATTTGCAAAGGATGAATAGTGGTGACAATAGGAGTTTGCTTATTTACTGATTTTTGATTTAAAAGTTCATAAATTTCCTTATCAGCATAACCCCCACCTTTCCCCAGCCTATTTCCATTCATATCCACAGCCACGGATCCTTCTATGACCATATCCACATGCGGAATTTTAGATATTGATTTTCCATATT
>CAYUFT010000101.1:2790-7469 GCA_964444115.1 uncultured Methanobacteriaceae archaeon | reverse complement strand
GGATTACCATATCATCTTTTTTATGGAGTACTTGTTGTAAAAAAGGATTATATTGATTATATGCTCCCGGGATTATTTGCAGTAGCTTTTGATGCGGGATATGTGGGACTATTATTTTTAATGGGATGGATAATGTTAGTCAGTGTAACTGGATTTGTTGTATTGCGTAAGTATCGCTCTAAACGGAAAGATGGCAGTCGGATATTTTTAGGAAGAGAAGCACTCCTAATTGGAGCATTAGCTGCTTTCTTATCTCAAAGTATCGTAGGACTGTTTATATTCAATAGATCATTCAATGAATCAGCTTTGTTGACTTATATTGTCCTTTCAGCATTAGTAATGGCCCATTCAGTAACATTAAAAAGAAGTATCTAATCTGAAATCAAGAATAAATAAATAGATAAATAATTTAATTATCAGTAAGATAATGATTATTTTAATTTTCAGTATTATTTTTTTTTACTATAATTGATTTAAATTAAGTCCATAAAAATGAAAAAAAGAATTATTCGACTATAAATTCAAATAATTTATTAAAATATAATTATAATTTAATTGTAAAAAATAATTTATTAAAAAGAATTTCGAAGTGCTACTGCCTTTTTAGCAGCATCTTCCATGGATGTTTCAAAAGATACTCCCGCATCAGTGAGTAATTTTTGACCTTCTTTTTCATTTGTCCCGGTAAGTCTAATAACCAATGGAATTTTCCTTTCAGCTTCTTCTAAAGCTTTTATAATTCCTCGAGCAACATCATCAGCGCGGGTAATTCCACCCAGTACATTGAGAAATATGACTTTTACTGGAGTATAATCTATTACTAAATCCAGTGCTTTTTTAATAACATCTGCTGATGCACCCCCACCAATATCCAGGAATGTTGCTGGTTCTCCACCATTTAATTTAATCATGTCCATTCCAGTAAGGGTTAAACCGGCACCATTTCCTATAACCGCAATATCACCATCAAGTTTCACAAAAGCAAATTCTTCTGATTCATACTCACCCAGTTCCATCATTTCCCGATGACGGAAAATAGAATCATCATCCAAATCGAGTTTAGCATCAGCAGCTATAACTCCTTCGGGGGTCACAATAAGTGGATTAATTTCAGCTAGGTTAGCGTCATATTTTTTAAACACATTAAATAGTTTCCAGATGATTCCTCCAACTGAGGATATTAGTGAGCTTTCTACTCCCATCTTTCGAGCTATTTCTCGCCCTTCATAGGGTAAAAAGTCGTCCTCTGGATTCACATGGTATTTGATGATTTTCTCGGGGCTGTTTTCGGCCAATTCTTCAATATCCACTCCGCCTTCTGCACTGGCCATAATAAGTGGTTTTTTATTGGCACGATCCACGGCCACACTGACATAGAATTCCTTTTTAATATTTGCTTTCTCTTCTATGAGAATATATTTGACTTTTTCACCTTTAATATGACTAGATAATAACTCTTCAGCAGATTTAAAAGTTTCTTGGGGCGTATCAGCGAACTTTATTCCCCCTGCTTTACCACGCCCACCTACCAGTACTTGAGACTTTATGGCCACGGGCCGTTTCATATTTTCCGCAATTTTTCGGGCTTCTATACTGGTTTTGGCCATATATCCTTCAGGGACGGATATTCCCTCATTTTTAAACACAGCTTTGGCATTATATTCATAAAGTTTCATTTTTAAACACCTAATATGTTATTACCTGCAAATTTATTAATTGTAATATTTAGAACTTGAATTATTGTTCTAATTGTTGATAATTTAATGTAGATACATATTTTTCATTTAATTTAAAAAAATAAAGAATTGATAATGTTTTAAATAATTTATTTAACAATAGCAATTCCCGCTTCAAAAGCAGCAAGATTCTTAGCTTCAGTTCCTGGAGGAACACTTTCACTTATGGCCTTTTCTGCAGCTTCAATAGATATTACCTTGGTAATTTCAGTTATAGCTCCAATCATCACAATATTGGCCACTATACTGAGCCCAATTTCTTTTTCAGCAGTTCTGGTTACTGGAGCCCGGTAATAATTGATATTATGTTCTTTAACAAAAGGAAGCACTTCTTCTTCAATTATCATATCTGGATCAACAATGAGGGTCCCCCCATCTTTTAAATCATCTAAATACGCCATTAATGCTTGATGAGACATAGCTACCATGATATCGGGACTTTGTACTTTAGGATAGTCAATTTCTTCATCACTGATAACCACTTCTGTTCTGGAGGCACCGCCCCTAGCTTCGGGTCCGTAGGATTGGGTTTGAACGGCATGTATATTGTCGTGCAGTGCTGCAGCTTTACCAATAACTATTCCGGCCAATATTATTCCTTGACCGCCAAATCCAGCGATTCTTATTTCTTTTCTCAATTTAATCCTCTCGGTAAGCTGATTTCATGGCCTGAGATTTTTGGCCGTACTTTTCTTCAATTAAATGATATAGTTCATTAGAAAACTCTGGTTGTGGTTCATTGACAAATTCACCAACAATTATTTTCCCTTCAAGCTCTTCCACACTCATTTGATCAGCTTTTCTTTTGTTTATGCTGTTATCATTCATCCAGCGCATCATATCTAATGGTGTTTTTAATTTGTTTTTCCGACCAAAATAAGTAGGACATTGAGAAATTACTTCTATAAATGAGAACCCGTCATTGGCCAGACCTTTTTTAATGGCATTTGCTAATTGTAAGGCATGAGCAGTTGTCCATCTGGCCACATAGGTAGCTCCCGCAGCTGAAACTAATTCCGAAAGCTTAAATGGTCTTTCAAATGCACCATATGGCGCAGTACTACCATAACTACCTTTTGGTGAGGTAGGACTTATTTGTCCACCAGTCATCCCATAAATACTGTTATTTATACAGATTACTGTGAGATTTATATTTCTCCTAGCTCCATGAATAAGGTGATTTCCCCCAATAGATGCTGCATCACCATCACCAGTAAATAAAACTACATTAAGCTCCGGATTTCCAAGTTTTAACCCTGTAGCAAATGATATCGGTCTTCCATGGGTTGTATGGAGGGAATCACATTTCACATATCCGGGTATTCTGGAGGAACATCCTATTCCTGAAACCAGAGCTATGCTGTCAAAGTCAACTTCTGCCATTTCCATGCCCTTAAAAAAGGTATTTAGAACTATACCATTACCACATCCGGCACAGAAAATGTGTGGAAGTCTATCCTTTCTCATATATTTCATAAAAGGACTTTCATTTTTTTCTTCCATTTCAGCAACTCCTAATTTGAGTTCATTAATTTAATTTGGGCTCATTATTTGTAAATTTAGTTTTAATAATTTATTTTAATATTAATTCCAATATCAAACACTCTTTTCTATTTTTTCTAAAATTTCTAGAGGTTTGTGTATTTCCCCACCGATTTTACCCATTAATTCAACTTCTGCGTCCCCTGCAGCCACTCTTTGGACTTCATAAAACATTTGACCAAGATTCATTTCAATTACTATTAATTTTTTTGCAGTTTTAGCTGCTTTTCTAACATGGTCTTCGGGAAATGGCCATGGTGTGTCTATTTTCATGTAACCTGCTTTAATTCCCTCTTCACGGGCCTTTTTTACGGCAGTAGCTACAGAACGAGATGGGCCCCCATAAGAAATTAATATAACTTCCGCGTCATCACAGAATTCTTCTCGAACCCTAACAATTTCGTTTCTGTTTTTTAATATCTTGTTACAAAGTCTGTTCACGAGTTTTGAATGATCTATGGGGCTTGATGTATCTGGATAACCCTTTTCGTCATGAGTAAGACCAGTAATATGTAGCTTGTAACCTTCACCAAAGGGTGGCATTTTAGCTGTTCCATTTTCTTCAGCTTGGTAGGGTAAAAATTCTTCCTTTGACTCTTCGGGCCTTTCACGAGGGACTATTTCGACGGTATCCGGTATGCTTATTTTTTCCCGCATATGACCAACAGTTTCATCCCCCATTACAAAAACAGGAACCCTATATTTTTCTGCTAAATTGAATGCTTCTACAGTAAAATCAAAGCATTCTTGAACTGATGAAGGGGATAGGGCAATAATTTCATAGTCTCCATGGGAACCCCAGCGGGCCTGCATCATATCGCTTTGAGATGCCATAGTGGGCTGTCCTGTTGATGGAGAACCTCTTTGAACATTTATTATAACTAATGGAGTTTCAGTCATGGCAGCATAGCCTATATGCTCTTGCATTAGGGAAAATCCCGGACCTGATGTGGCGGTCATTCCTTTAACTCCGCTCCAAATTGCCCCAATAACTGCTCCAAGGGCCCCTATTTCATCTTCCATCTGAATGAAAGCTCCACCTTCTTTAGGCAAGAATAATGCCATGTCTTCTGCAATTTCTGTTGAGGGAGTTATGGGATATCCTGCAAAAAACTTACAGCCTGCTTTTATAGCTCCTCTGGCACAGGCCTCATTTCCCTGAATGAAATATTCTTCACTCATCTTTTTCATCCACCTTTATAGCTTGGTCTGGACACATTAATGCACATAAATTACATTGTGTACATTTGTCTTGGTTTTTTGGGACAGGAATGCGTATTCCTCGTTTGTCCGGCGTTTTAGAATTTTCATAAACGTTTTTTGGACAGAACTCGGTGCATATGCTGCATCCCTTGCATAAGTTTGGGTCTAATTTAATCATACCAATCTTTCTCATTTTTT
>CAYUFT010000101.1:0-2690 GCA_964444115.1 uncultured Methanobacteriaceae archaeon | reverse complement strand
CATCCCTTGCATAAGTTTGGGTCTAATTTAATCATACCAATCTTTCTCATTTTTTTAATTACTAATTTAGATTAGATTTTTAAATTTAAATAACTTTTTCAAAAAAGGATAATATTATTTATCTATGTAATCATGACTAATGATATTTATTGAATTTATTTTAAATTAAATTTTTTAAAATATAATAAAATTTACTTTATTTAGTGGATAATTAAATAATAAAATACTCATGAAAATGATTTAATTTGCCATATAATAATGATTTCATATAAATTTTGATTAGCCTAGTTATTAAATAGCATTAAATTGCCTTTAATCACTTATTTGCTCTATATACATGAGTGGATATTTTAGATCTTCGTGATATTGCATTCTGACATGTGCTAGAATCCCTTCAAATTCAGATATGATTGTTACATCTAGCATGTCTCCACTGAGTGAAACATAATCAAAATGGGTGTCCAGTTCTTCTAATTTTTCCTTATTTATTTTGACTGTGACTCTATTTATGCAGGGTTGCAATTCAAGAGATTTTTCCATGGATTTTTCCAGTGTTTCAGCACTTTTAATACTCACAGGAGTCCCTATAAACTGATGAAAAAGTGCACCCATACTTATACCGCCTTCAAATATGGCCCGTTCTCGGTGTGAAATATTGCTAAAGTATTTTTTATCGACATCAATGGCTTTTGTGGGTTCCATTTTGTTCACCTTTTAAATATTGAATATAAATTAAATGGTTTTAAAGTATTGAAAATTTATCATATTCATTTAATTGAGTTAAGGTTATTAAATCCCAAAAATATTATTTATACTAGTTATTTGGGATGAAATAAAGTCTGCTGGAATTGGAAATACATATCCTAATGTTAAAAATAACGTTAACCCCATGGTCACCAGTAATATAATTATTTTGTCATCTTTGACTGGATAAAAATAAGTTAATGTCAACCCGGATAATAAAAATCCTATGATTATTAGTAGGCCATAGTAACTTTTAGGATTATCCTTAGTGCTAGTTTTTTGGAATGGGCTTATTTTTTTAAAATCAGTTTCTACAATTAACCGCTGTGCATCTGATCCAATTGGGGTGCAAGTTATTAAAAATAATTTTTGACCTTGTTCTACTGAAATTCGATAAGATGCAGACACCACAAAAGATCGGTTTACTGTGTATTCTACATTCCCTATTCCGGGCCAATCTAGAAATACGCTACTACCATTTTTCAACTTATCTAAACTGTAAAAAGGGGAGCCATAAAGTGTTCTATGCCCAAATATAATTACTGTACCGTCCCCGGGGTCAGATGATTCTGGTTCATGATAAACACCATAAGATACAGATTTATTATTTACTTTTTGATTGATATCTATTGATGGAATAGAAACCATAGGGACATTAGTTAGATTATTTTCAACCTCAATTTGTGATGCGTAGTAACTCACATCAATTAAACAATAAAGAGAGATTATAAACATTCCGGCAATGATAAAAATAGTTGATAGTTTCATTTTATATCCCAATTAATGTAACAAAATTTTTATTATCCTCTCTTTAGTCTTTCTATTATATAAAAATTAAGAAACTAGAATCATGAAAATTAATAATATGAATTACTCCTAATTCAAAAAAGAATATTGGATATTTAGGATTATTGTTTTTAAATAATTTAGATTCCAAAAATTAAAATAAAAAATTTATTAAAGCAGATAAAGGAATTATCTACTTTGATTTTATCTCATGAATTTTGCATATGCAACTCCAGCTACAGTAACCAGGGCTCCAACTACAAATAGTCCGTATGGGACACCAGTTGTTTTACTTGGTACTGTGGAATCACCACTGGATCCAGTAGTAAGTAATGCAGATGAAGCCTTTGCTGTTGAAGAACTGCTACTAATTTTAGGCCATACATAAGTGTATGAAAAGTCTTTATATGTGTCTGGATTCATTACAACATTCCATGCAGCAATACCTGTGTTAACTGTAGTTTCATCGTCAACAAATGCCTTTGGACTACTGTATGTTAATTTTGAACCAGTAGGTGTGATTGGAGCTCTCACGATTCCATAAACTTTTTGATCATCCAAATTGGTTACTCTGAAATGGAAATGACCTGTCCATTTTTTTATATCCAGTGTTGGATTTAATATTTCTAGTTCATTAGGTTGGAACCATGACCCCTCTAATCCTGGCTCATTTATTAATGGCCAGTAGGTTTTATTAGTGGATTCTGTGTTCATTATATATGTGGGTATGCCTCCCATCATTCCAGTGGCATACAATTTGAAACTAACTGTTTTTGTTTCCCCTGCTTTTATTGGCCAACCATAATCTCCCCCTAACTCTGGAGATCTTGATTTAACCATTTTAACAGCTGTTGGATCAGTCCAATCAATAAGCCACTTAATAGTGCTGTTATCAGCTAAACTTCCTTGATAAACTTGACTCATCTTAAAATATTGAACATGATCATTGGTATTCTTAACAGTTACCGTAATGGTGGCAGTCAAATGAGAAATTCTGTAACTGGTAGCAGATGGATCTTCACTAACCCAAGTTTCTGCTCCTGAAGATATCCCTGATGAAATTATTCCTGAAAAAGCAACAATTGATATTATTAACAATATGCAAATTTTATTGATATTCATTTTCATGACCCCTTAGTTAATACTCTTTTAGTAATAAT
>CAYUFT010000100.1:0-7638 GCA_964444115.1 uncultured Methanobacteriaceae archaeon | reverse complement strand
TCCTGGTCAATGTGGTAGGTATATGGATTCTAATGGGACAGGAGCTTGTGACTTGGCATCAGCTGATGTAGCAACGCAACAAACTACTAGCAGTAGTGATACAAGCAGCCAAGATTCCTCATCTCAGTCATCAAGTTCATCTAACGACAATGGAAATTCTGTTGGTGTTAGTTCTGATGATACCAGTATAGATAATGCTTCTACGGCACAGGATTCTGGCTCAAGTGGCTTTGATGGTTCTTCTACTACGGATGGAACTAATTTTCACATTATTCCAGCGACTCTGATAATACTGGGAGCATACTTGTTAACTTATTATCTATTTAAAAAAGGAATATTGAAGGCCCGAGTTCATAAAAGAATTTGGAATGGATTATTAACCTTTGGATTTTTGGGAATGGGAATAACTGGAGTTATACTAACTGTAATAATTAACATGGGAATATCCACGGTTTATAATTCTGGGATGACTTATTGGCATGCTGAACTAGGACTATTGATGGTTTTAGCAGCTTTAGTACACTTCCATATTTATCAAAGGCCATTTAAAAGAATGTTCAAGGTTTTATTCAAATCTAATTCTTCAAAAAAGAATAAGAATGTGATGAAAACTCCTGGAACTTCTAAATGATAAAAATAATGGATTAAAGATAAATTTTATAAATATTTTATTTTAATCATTCAACTCTTTTCGGAAACTTTATCTTTAATTCCGGCAAATTATTAGTTAGAACTTTTTAGGGACTTTTATCCCAATAACTATTCTGTGATGTTTATGAAAAAAATACTCTGGTGGCTTATTGCTGGCACTAAAGGAGGCATAAATAGGGCCCGAATAATTAATGAATTGAATGAAAGGCCATATAATGCGCACCAGCTATCAGAAAAACTAGAACTAGATTATAAAACTGTTAGACATCATATAAAAATCCTTGAAGAGAATAAAATTATTACTTCAACTGGGGAAAAATATGGAACCATGTATTTTTTATCATCTCAACTTGAAGATAACTATAAATTATTTGAAGATATCTGGAAAAAAATGGGAGAAAATTAGGAACGGTGATTAAATGTTAGTAGAAGGGCCCGAGCCGTTATTTGAAGGAGGTCATTTTGAGAAAGAATTCCCAGTAGATGATCCTGGATTAGCCACGCTGGCTGTTTTAGTGGGAGCAATAAACATAGCAGTTTTATTGTTAATGCTTTATGTTTATTTGAAAAGTTATTTAAGACTTAAATCTCAATTTACTTTGGGGCTGCTGGTATTTGTAATGCTACTAATCCTTCAAAATACAATATTTATAATATTCTTGCTTATAAGGGAAGGATTTAGTGGACCGGGAATGGGCGTGCCAGTTTTAACTATTAATTTAACTCAGTTAGGCGCACTAATTGTGCTTTTAAAAATAACCTGGGATTGATGTGCTAAATTAAGATATATTATACAAATTCTTTTTTTATTTTTCATTATTTTTCTAAAAGCTTTTTAATTAACTGACTGAAAATTTATATATAATATTTGAATCAATATTTTGATTGGGGTTTTTATAATGATGTACTGGCGGCGAGCTTTTTAATGTAATTAAAATAATTAAAATCTAATCCATATCAATAATAAGTGAATATAACATGTAACAATTTTTAGGGCTTAAAAATAATTTATTTGAATAAAATGAGCAATAAAAGAATTTTTTAGAGTATAAAAAAATATTTTAAATGTTTATTTAATATTGAGTTCTTTCAATAATCGATCTCTTTCTTTCCGGAGTTCTTCCAAAAGCTCCTCATTGCAGCAGCTTTCTTTTTCTAGATGAGCTAAGGTTACAGTTATGGCCTCTAGATTTGTTTCTAATTGGTTTACTGGCATATTCTTACTCCTAGGATTTATAATATTTAATAATGTAGTAGCTCAATATTTGTTTATTTAAATATATTAACCGTTTCTATATTTTTTTATTACAATAAAATTAAGTACCTATGGAAATATTTATATTTATTCTGATTTTATATTTAATCACTTATTATCTCACATTTCTTATTTCAAGTTCTAGAAGAATTAATATAGGATGAGAATGTTATAAAAAATATTAGATATAGATAGAACACAATTATTAATATTAATTATATATGAGTTGATTAGAATGGCACAGGAAGATTACGATTTTCAAGTTAATAAACAATTTTTAAGATTTAAAGACAAAGAAGTGGTTGTAAGTTTAAAAAACCGGGAAGAAGACGAAGGAAAAGTTGTAACTCTTGATAATTATCTTAACACAGTTCTAATAACCGAAAATGGCTTAAAATTTATTAAAGGCGGCAAAATAGCTTTCATGGCCATAAAAGATAGTTAAAATTAATATTTATTTTATAATTATTTAATTGATTTTTTTTAAATTATTTCTAAAAATATAAATATATTATTTATTTGTTTGAATATTTTGAATTTATAAAATAAAATTTTAAATAAGTATAGTGGATTTTGCATCTGTATTAAATTAATAAGACTCAAATATTAATGCGATTAAATAGAATCGTCTACTTTGATGCCTAAAATATTTTTTCCACCTTGATAAATGTCTCTGGCGATCTGAGCACTCCCCATGGAACCAGATGTGGGAGGAATCCTTACTACCGGGACTACACCTTCTAAATATTCTTTTAAAATACCATAAAAGTTAATAGGCTCTTCCATGGCACCCATAGATCCAGTCAGAACTATCCCTTCTACTTTATTTGCAATACCAATTAAACCCCATATTTCCATGGCAATAGTCATTATCATGGTATCTAATGCTAGAATAGCTTGATCGTCACCATTTTGAGCCAATAAAAGTAGCTCGTCCTTGGCTTGGGAAACTTTAGTATCTATATCCGCAATTTTTACAGCGCCAGCATGTGAAAAACATTCATTAGCAGTTCTTTTGTCTTCATCGATGTCTCTCAACATTTCCAAATCTATAGGCCCATGAATTACGCCCATAGCACCTAAACAAGCATCAATAGCCCCCACTATTTTACCATTCTGCACCAGCATACTTACTGAGTTAGAACTGATATCAGCCACTACCATATTTTCCCAACCGGTTTCCAAGTAGGCATTGTAGGTTATAGAAACCTTTTCTGCGCTGGCATGGTGAGAATAAGCTGCTGAGAATCTTCGATCAATGCAAGGTGTTTTCTTATGTAAACCTGGAATAAGTAATGTGGGAATGCCAGATTTCTCTATTTCCTCATAAACTGCCGTTCCACCACCAGTAACTTTGCCGGCACCATTTATTGATAAAATACCTCGATTTTTAACTTTATCCAGGGGTTTTATGGTATTAAAACCGTCTCCCATGGCATAGGTAATTACCATGAGGTCAATAGAATCTAAATCTACTCTTTGGCCCAGTTCATATAGGGCAGAAATCTGGCCCTGAGAAATATCTTCTCTGCTAATTTTAAAGTGTTCAACAGAGTTTCTTCCTTCCTTCTCTTCTTTTAAAGAAGAAAGAATGGTAAAGGAGACACCAGTGGTGCCGTGGTCCATGCCCACGAATACCAAGGATATCACCTTATTTCTGTAATCCGCAGAGTTTTCGGAGTTTAGAACCTACTTCTTCGATTTGCAGTTCATCTTCCATGTCCCGCATTCTTTTGAGCATAGGCCCACCAGCTTGATTTTCTAAGGCCCATTCTTTGGCGAATTTTCCTTCCTGGATCTCTTTGAGGATTTCAGCCATTTCTTTTTGAGCATCTGGATTAATTACTCGGGATCTTCTGGTTAATCCTCCGAACTCAGCAGTATTACTCACATCATGCCACATTCCGGCGAACCCTTTTTCATAGATTAAATCTACAATAAGTTTTAATTCGTGACAAGTTTCAAAGTAGGCCACTTCTGGCTGGTATCCACCATCTACAAGAGTTTTAAATCCGGCTTTAATAAGTTCAGTTACTCCTCCACAGAGCACGGCTTGTTCTCCGAAGAGATCGGTTTCAGTTTCTTCTTTAAATGTGGTTTCTAATATTCCTGCTCGGGCTAAACCGCATCCTTTACCCATAGCTAATGCTTGTTGTTTAGCGTCTCCAGTAGCATCTATTTCTACAGCAACTAGTCCTGGAATTCCAAACCCTTCCAGATAAGTTCTTCTTACCATTGCACCAGGGCCTTTAGGAGCACTCATAGTTACATTTACACCTTCAGGGACTTTGATGTATCCATAGTGGATGTTGTATCCGTGTGAGAAAGAAATGGTGTTTCCTTCTTCCAGATAAGGTTTAATGGATTTATCATAAACTGCTCCTTGGATTTCATCAGGAATGAGTATGTGTATGATGTCTGCTGTTTTGGCGGCATCTTCTACACTCATTACATTCATTCCATCAGCAACAGCAGCTTTCCAGGATTCTCCACCTTCTCTTAAACCAACTACAACTTTTAATCCGCTGTCGGCCATGTTTCGAGATTGGGCCATTCCTTGACTTCCATATCCTATAACTGCGATAGTTTTATCTGCGAGGACTCCAGTGTCCACGTCTTTTTCGTAATACATTTTCATTTGCCATCCTCCTAAGTATCTTGAATAAAATTTACATGAATGCTAAAAACTTCTGATTATTTCAGTTGAATTGTGCATAAACATGGTTAGGAATTAATATGTCTCTAACTATGGTTTAATTAACATATAAATTAGGGTTATTTTTTATTGTTTTTCAAAATTTTTTATTCAATTATATCGTCAGATTTTATGAGGAATTGAATAAATATAAAATTAGAAAATAAAAAGTATTTTTTTTAAAATTGGTAATTAAATAAAATGGCCATCTAGATCGTCTTTCCACCACGCGACATGGCAGTAGGGCCAGTTCGGGCCAATTCTTTAATTCCAAAGCCTTTTAAAAGATCTGTTAGGGCATCAATTTTGTCAGAATCTCCAGTAATCTCAATGGTCAGAGCTTCACTACTCACATCAATTATACGTCCTCGAAATATGTTGGCATATTGGATGATTTCTGATCTAACCTTTTCTGTAGGGGCGTGAACCTTAATAAGACACAATTCTCTTTTAACAGTACTTTCAACTTCTAAATCCCGGACTTTAATAACATCCAGCAATTTATTCAATTGCTTGGTTATTTGTTCCAGTACTTGCTGGTCACCATGGGCAATGATGGTCATACGAGCCAATCCTGGAACTTCAGATTCTCCTACAGTAATGCTTTCAATATTAAATCCTCTACGGGTGAATAATCCTGCTACTCTCTGTAATACGCCGGGTTTATGTTCCACCAGCGCACTAATGATGTGGTTTTTTTCTCTATTCTGTTCTATCTTAACCATCATCCTAATCACCACCATCATAAGATTTTTTACTTGGCTTGTAGTGTATTTCACCTGGAATTTCTCTTTCCACCTTATACTCACCTACAATTTCTGTTAGGCCACATCCTGGAGGTACCATAGGTAGAATTTCATCGGGGTCGATGATTATATCCAGTAAAGTTGGTTCTCCTGATTTCAAAGCATCTTTAAGAGCTTTTTTAGTTTCTCCTACCTTTTCAACACGCTCTGACCTAATACCAAATGATTCGGCCAATTTAACGAAGTCTGGAACTTCTCCTAGGTGGGTATGTGACATACGTTCATCATAGAATAGTTTTTGCCATTGTGCAACCATTCCCAAGTATCTATTATCTAAAACACAGACTACCACAGGTATATCATATTCTTTTACCGTGGCCAGATCCTGACAGACCATTAAAAATCCACCATCACCACAAACTGCCACTACGTCATTTTCAGGCATGGCCACTTTGGCCCCCATTGCTGCCGGGAAACCGAATCCCATGGTTCCTAACCCTCCAGATGAAATAAATGTCCTTGGTTTGTTAGTATTATAGAAATGGGCCATCCACATCTGATTTTGTCCCACATCCGTGGTCATGATAGTATCTTCATCTAAGGCCTGAGCCAGTTCTTTCATGACCTGTTGAGGCTTTAATGGATGATCATTTTCAAATGAAATTCGAGGTATGCAATTTTTATTGAATTTTTTAACGTGTTCTATCCATTTTAGAGTATTTAACCCAGTTGTATCTTTTTTCAGAATTTTTATTAATGATTGGAGAACTACTTTAGCATCACCGACAATAGGAACATCTACTTCTACATTTTTTCCAATTTCTGCCGGATCCACATCTATGTGTATAACTGTAGCATTAGGAGCAAATTCATCAATTTTTCCAGTGGTACGGTCTGAAAATCGACAACCCACAGCAATTAAACAGTCAGACTCATCAACAGTCAGATTAGCAACTTTACGCCCGTGCATTCCCAACATACCCATTGAAGCGGGGTGATCTTCAGGGAATGAACTTTTACCCAGTAAACTGGTGGTAACTGGGGCGTTAATTATTTCTGAAAGTTGTTTTAGCTCAGAAGATGCTCCAGCAGATATAACTCCTCCACCCGCTAGAATGACTGGTTTTTTTGATTTGATGATGGTTTTAGCAGCTCTTTTAATCTGCAGCCCATGACCTTTTTTGGTAGGTTTGTAACCGGGTATATCCAACAATTCATTCCGGTATTCTTCCAGTTCTTGTTCTTGAATATCTTTAGGTAAATCGATTACTATTGGGCCTGGACGGCCACTGAGGGCTATTTTAAAACTGGAGTTAACAATAGCGGGTATTTCATTAGCATCTGTAACTTGGAAGTTGTGCTTGGTAATAGGCATGGTTATACCTATCATATCCACTTCTTGAAAGGCGTCATTACCAATTAAGTGGGTTGGTACCTGTCCAGCAATGGACAACACTGGGGAAGAATCCATGTATGCTGTTGCAATTCCAGTTACCAGGTTAGTTGCACCTGGACCTGAAGTGGCAATGCACACTCCTACTTTTCCTGAAGCACGAGCATATCCATCTGCTGCGTGGGCAGCGCACTGCTCGTGTCTTACCAGGATGTGCTTTAAGTCAGAATCGTATATCATGTCGTATAGGGGAAGTAATTGTCCTCCGGGATATCCGAAGACAGTATCTGCTCCCTGGTCTATCAGCGACTTAATTAGGGCTTGGCCACCTTTCATAAAAAACACCTTGTTTACTTACTGAACCTGTAAACCTTATAAAATAAATTATAGAAGATTTCAGATTCTTTCATTCAGTTTATGGTCATGATTGTTTTCATCATGTTATTTTACATATTTAATCTATACTCATATTGAATATTCTATTATATAATATTGGTATTTTTATCTTATAATAAGAATCAATAAAACAAATTAATTTAGTAAAAAACAACAATCAACAATAAAAACAATAATCAACTAATTAAATAAAAAGTAAAATAAAAAGGATTATTAAATAATTTTCAATCTTAATAATTAATTAATCTTATTACATTATTTTATTAATCTATTTAATGATTTAGAGAGAATTAATAATTATTTGTATGTTTGGAGGACTCATGAGATGAAAATATTAGTTGTAGGAACTGGAGCAAGGGAACACGCTATTTGTGAAGCTTTAAAAGGAGAAGCAGAACTTTATTCTATAATGAGCAACCAGAACCCTGGAATAGCACGCATATCTGATTTTAAATTGGCCAGCGAAGGAGATCTGGAAACAGTCAAAAAATTTGCCTTAGCC
>CAYUFT010000099.1:5072-7649 GCA_964444115.1 uncultured Methanobacteriaceae archaeon | reverse complement strand
ATCATGGGGAGGTAATACTATGGATGGAAAAAATAAGAAATTTAAAGGTTATTTGCTTTCTTTAACACTCCTAGCTTCGCTTTTAGTGTTCGGTTTGGCAAGTGTACCAACTGCACAGGCCCACATAGTTATTATTGGATCCCCCAGTTCGGATTTACCTGCTGATTACTTAACCGATGCTAAACAAATAGCCACGGCTCTTAAGGCCAAAGGATATACTGGAGACAAATTAGTTGAGCTTTATGGTCAACAAGCAACTTCAACTAATATTTTAAAGGCCATGTACAATGCTGATGCGGTTATTTATATTGGCCATGGTGGATATCAATCTGGACATTATAATGGAAATGGTGGAACTGCAACGCCTCCTTTCTCACTAGTAGGATATGCTCCCTCCAGTGATACTTCTGGAAATGAGTTTATTTGGGGTGTCGGGGATAACATGAGGCAAGGATGGTCTGGTCAGATATTTAATGCTCCATTAAAATCAAATAGTATGGCCTTTTTATTCCATGCATGTTTCTCTACTGGAGATGTGGAAGGAAAGCAAGTTGCTAATCCCGTATCAACAATATATAACTTCGCTAAAATGTTCACTGGTGCAGGAACTAGTTATTATGCTTCTGCCTATTATGGTGGAGATATAATTAAAGCATTTTTGAATGGGGCCACTTCATTAGCTGATGCTAATAATAAAATAGGATTTTATGGGGAAAAAATAAATAATACTCATAGTTATTCTTACAATGGAAGTTCCATATGGAGAAGTAATGATAAGTCTGTAGCTTTCACTGGAAATTGGGCATATTCATTCCCAAGTGCTTCTCAAGTAAGTTCATATAATTCTATAGCTGCAGATGCGTGGTATAATGGTGATAAAACTAAATTATTAGTATCTGCATTTACTGCAGCTCAAAATAATTATGTTGCTACGATAATTACCTTCACAGAATTCTCTTGTGATGTAAAAGATACGATTGTGAAATACGCTTGGAATTTTGGTGATGGCAGTGCTGCTATTGAAACCACTAGTACTCAAAGCATAAATCATGATTTTGGCTCATTTGGAAACTATATAGTTACACATACCGTGACCAACAGCAAAAACCAAACTTCCACAGCTTATAAGTCTGTGAGTGTTCAAGATAGAGCTCCGATAGTTGGATTCACAGCTTCACCATCTAACCCTCCTGTTTGGGCACAGACAACTTTCACATCTACATCTTATGATCCAGATTTTAATGACAGTATAAGTTCTTTATACTGGAACTTTGGAGATGGCGCTACGGCAACAGGACAGTCAGTGACCCACGTATTTTCTAAGGAAGGATATTATATCGTTTCCTTAACTGCTACGGATACTTATGGAAAATCTGGTACAAAATCCAATACTATAAAAGTTGGAAACCCAAAACCAGACCTCTACATGGTATCCATTAAAAAATCTGGCAGTAACCGATATATAAAAATTAAAAATAAGGGAACAGCCACTTCCAAGGGAGTTTATGTGCGAATATGGCCTGGTACTTCTTCAAAAAAACATTACCGTCAAGCATATGTTAAATCATTGAAACCAGGTTATTCAACAACGGTAAAAATTACTAAATATTATTATAAACATGGAAAGGCCAAAGTTGACTACACTAACCGAGTATCTGAAAAAAGTGAGACCAATAACGTAAGAAGCTTCTAGCTTTTTATGTTCTATTTTTTATTTTAGTATATTCTAAAACGTTTTTATTTAATTTATTAATATTTTTTATTTTTAGCTTATTATTCAATTATTTCGTTATAATTTCTTGTAATTTTTTAAATTCTTGAAATAATTTATATTAATTTACTAAATTAGTTCATTTAGGGCTTGTAAATATAAATGAATTAAGCCATTTATTTGATTTTATTTTAATTTAATTATTTAACTAAGAAAAGCACATATTATTCTTGTAATATTTTTATTATTCATTATCCAATATTCATCTATCAATCGGGGTTGGATTTCATGCTAGTTATAGAAAATGGCCTGGTACTTACTGGAAGGGATTTAAATCCTGAAAAAGTTAACATATCAATTGAAGATGATGTTATACAGGAAATTACACCGGATAAAATTTCATCACCTGATAAAATTGATGCCAGTGGTTGCATTGTTTTACCTTCTTTTATTAATGCCCATACCCACATAGGTGACGCGGTGGCCATGGATGCTGGTGACGGAAAATCCATAGATGATATAGTAAAGCCACCATATGGCCTTAAACATCAAATTCTAGAATCAAGTTCTTCACCAGATTTGATCCAATCCATGAAAAATGCCATGTGGGAAATGCTGGATACCGGAACCACGACATTTATTGATTACCGGGAAGGCGGAATTGATGGGATTAACTTACTGGAAAAGGCCTCTGAAAACATTCCCATTAATAAAATTGTCTTGGGCCGAGATCCAATAATTTTTGATTCAGAAGCCAGTGAAAGCGAAGTTCGATCAAAATTAAAAAAGCTCTTAAAACACTGTGATGGCATTGCTCCCAGTGGATTTGGAGAAATAACTGACGAAACCGCCAAAATAATCGTTGA
>CAYUFT010000099.1:0-4972 GCA_964444115.1 uncultured Methanobacteriaceae archaeon | reverse complement strand
TAATGTTCAATTCTCCAAATATGTTTCGAGAAATGGAATATGTACTTAAAACTACTCGTGGATATTCTAAAAAATATTTATCACCTTTAAATGTCCTTAAAATGGCAACTACTAATGTTTCTAAGGCATGGGGACTTGATGCTGGACTTATAAAAGAAGGCTATGTTGCAGATATTATGCTGGTTAAACAGTTATCTAAAAATCCGTGGCTTTCTATTATTAATAGAACTGAATCGAAAAATATAATATGTTTAATTAGGAAAGGTAAGATAGTATATATGAGGTGAGCCAATGTACAAAAAAATTCTATTGCCAACCGATGGTTCTGAATATGCTAATAAAGCTACTGAACATGCTTTATGGATTGCTAAGGCTAGTGGTGCTGAAATAATTGCTTTAAGTGTCACTGATACATCTTCTTTAATAGGCCTTCCTTTAGATGATGTAATTGTCAGAATTAAAGAAATGCTTCAGGAGGAGGCTGCTAAATCATTGGAAAGTGTTTCTAAAATAGTTGAAGATTATGATAATAACATTAAAATAACTTTAAGAAATGAAGATGGCTCTCCTGCGGATGTAGTTTTAAAGACAATTAAAGAAGAAGAAATTGATCTGGTGGTTGTTGGAACTTCTGGAAAACATGGTCTTGATAGATTCCTATTGGGAAGTGTGGCTGAAAATGTGGTTAGGTCATCTATTTGTCCAGTTTTAGTTGTTCACTAAATAATATAAATTACCGATTTTTTTTAATTTATTTAATTTAACATATTAATAAACTGTAGTTGGTGTAATAATGCTAGTAAAAGACATTATGTCTGATGAAATTCACTATGTAAAAGTTCCAGGCAATCGTGCCAATGCAATGAGTCTTATGAGAAAGACCAATGTATCTGGTGTGCCTGTTGTCAAAGAAGGAACTAAAAAACTTGTTGGTATAGTAACCCGTTCTGATCTGGTTGGGAACCCTGACGAGGAACAAATAGCGCTTATCATGACTAGAGATCCAGTCACGGCATCTTCTGATGAGGATGTGCGTGAAGTGGCTTCTAAAATGATTGAGAACAATATAAGGAGAGTTCCAGTAGTTGATGATGATGAACTAGTGGGTATTATCACAGCATATGATTTAATAGCAGATGCACTATCTCAAATTGAAATCAAAGATCCTGTAGAAGGTTACATGGTTAAAACAATTCCTACTACTTGGGAAATGACTCCATTAAGCACTGCCTTTGAAATTATGCGTTTTTTTAATTTAAAAGTACTTCTTTCTTTAAATAAAGATGGAAAATTAACTGGTGTGCTCACGGAAACTGATTTTTTAAATGAAAGTGAAGTTGTATCGGAGAAAACGGTCCACAATACTTCTGTAGGCACTGAAGGTGACAAATGGTCTTGGGACAGCAAAAGTGTTCTTTATGTTATTAAAAACCATCTTAAATTTTCGGATAAGGACGTTAAAGATGTTGCCACATCGGATATGGTCACCGTTAACACTAGAACCTCGGTATCTGCCTGTGCTTTAAAAATGAAACAGAGAAACATAGAACAAATACCAGTAACCAATGTGGAAGGAGAATTAGTTGGTCTGGTAAGGGCTACAGATCTTATTAGGGCATTAAATGATTAATATGGAAGATTCAGTAACTTTATCAAATTCACCAAGTCTGAGAATAACTGCTTCTCATGGTGTAATTAAACTAGCTGCTAAAAACAAGGGCGAAGTTTCAATTAAAAATATCCAGTTAAAGCTTCTATGGGGATATTGCTGGTGGCAGGGCCTTCCTGAGGTAGAAACTTTTCTAGAATTATTTGAAAATGCTGTAAAAAAAGTTATTTATGATGTCTTACCTAATCATGAGCTTTTAATTGATTATGACATTGAAACTAATGATGGTTTGGAAGAATCATCTATAGTTATTCTAACTTTCAATGAAATTTGTGCTGATCAAATAAGTTTTGAATTGATTGGAGATGTTTTGGCATTAGAAGGTCCAGATGATAGAGGGTCCTTTTCTAAATTAACTAGTTTCAGAAGAAAGATTAAAGAAAATGTAAGGAAGACATTATAATTTTAATAGATTCTTAGTTTTAACTAATAATTATTCACTCTTTTATATAGAATTTTAAAAGTTATTTTTTTATCATTTCTAAAAATAATATAATTTAATATATTTGCTATAATTTTTTAAAATTTCAAATATATTTAAAAATTAATTTTGAATAATCCTTCTAATTCTAGGTAAAACTTTTATTAGAAGTTTTTCAGCATCTTCTTGATCTTGGACCTTCCGGGCCACAATTTTGCCATTTTTAAAAACGGTCACATTCCTCCCTTCAATTTCGCACATAGCAATTCCCATTGATTCTGAGCACTTTAATTTACCCAAGCTTTCTAACTGTTTACAAGTGTTTTTAATGTCAATTTCATAGGGAAGTTCAGTTTCGAACATTATTTTATTTTTCTCGTCCTTGCAGGGTTTGTAAACCACGAGATCCTTCTTTTCTCTCTTTGCACTTCCAATATCTAAAGTAACTCTTTCAAAACCCACGGCCTTTAATTCAGCATCAATATGCTTTAAAACACTTGAATTCAAGAGAGGTTCAATATTTACTATTTCAATCTGGGCCACACCTTTCTGATCTCGAACTCTTACCATATCATTTTTAGAGAGTGTTTTTACTAAGGATTCAGCATAAGATATCCGGTTGATTTTTTTGGTAGTTATCTCATCCCCCGTTGATATTCTGGTGGCCATACAAGTTGTGGACATGGAATAATTAATGTTATTTTCTTTTAAATAACTTAAAACATCTTCGCGACTTATTCCAGCTTTTACCAAAGGACTTATGATGTTTTTTTGATAATTAACCATTAATCCTGGCCTATCTTCTAACAAATCGCTGATATTAGTTCCATCCGCAATTATGGGAAAATTTTTCTCTTTAGCAATTTCTTCTAACTTGCCATACATCTTATTTTTGCATATAAAGCATCTATTAGGATTATTAGCTTTAAAATTAGGATCTTGCATAAAATTTTCAATCACTACTTCATGTGCTAACCCAATTTCATCTGCAATCTTTTTAGCATTATTTATGCAGTCTTTAGGTAGCACGCCATTATCTAAAGTAACTAAAAGGAACTTTCCAGTGATTTTTGAGGCTATATTGGCCAGTAATGTACTGTCCGCCCCTCCTGAAAATGCAATCATCATTTTCTGATTTTTAAGCTCTTCTTTAACTTGCCTAATTTTCTCTGCCATTTCCATGAAAATCACCGTTTATTATTAAAATATTTATTAGTAATTGTTATATTTGTTATTTTTACTATTTTTCAGCGGATTAACTATTTTTTTAATATAATAATTTAATATAAAGTTTTTTTTAACCTTTAAATGATTTATTTTGATTATAGTTATTGATAAATGGTACAATCTTTAATTTGAATCTACAAAGTTATTTTTAATGTATTTTAAAATCTCTATGGCGTCTTTTCTTTTAACGTCATATCCATGTTCTTGAATATATTGTTTAAGTGATTCAATAACTTTTTCATCAAGATTAGATTCTTTAAAAACTTTTCCATAAGTTCTTTTGGGGTAAAATACTGATTTTGAAATGTCTAACAATTCTTCAAGTTCACTATCAGATAGAATTCCTGCATCTCTGGCCTTTTTTAAATTATAATCAATACTAATCAGTGAATCGGAAAGCTGTTCATGTGTTTGGGGATTTAAAATCACAGCCACATCGTCGTCTGATTCCACAGCCCCAGTTTTATACTGATGATAAACATAACCTATTCCAATCATTCCCAACTCATCCAATTCAGAAGCCCTCAAAGCACCCATGCTAGAACCCCCTACTACTACAATTCCTTTATTAAGTGCTTCCAGTATCTCACGGTGTGAAACTGCGGGTTGTTGATGAAATACTCCGTCAATTATTCCAATTACATCTGGTGATTCAGTAATGGCCTCTAAAATATCTCCTCTTTTTATAGGATCTCGATATTCAGCTTCTAAAATTTTAGATGCTTCTTTTATACTAATGGAAGGCCCGGTAAAAATTATTATTTTCTTTGAAGCAGTCATGTTCCCTCTCAACTATATTAATAAAAATATTATTATTTAATTAGTTTGAAAATTTTAGTTAATATAAATTTCAATTTTTATAATTCAATTTTTATACCTAATTCTTCTAATTAATAGATTCTCAAAAAATATAAAAAAAATTATTAAATTAATTTTAAATTAATTTTTAAAAAAATAGGTGAAATGAGAAAATAAAACTAATTATGTTTATAAAAATGCTTTTAAAAAAATTAATTTGAAACTTAAATAATTTTACAGACCCTATCTCCAGCTCTTTCTGGATCCACGGAAAATACTTCCATTCCCGGAATAATCACTCTTACGACCGGAACATCTACTTCTTCTCGAGTTAAATCCACGAAAAATACATCTTTAAGCCCGCATTTTGCAAGTTGTTTCATGGTGGTTTCAATATCTTCTTTAAAAGAGTTAGAGCACCTATTTTTAATACTTTCTAATTCTATGACTTTTTCAGACTCATTGAACCAATGGCCATTGATTTTTTTCATTCGTTCATATCCTGCTTTTCGCATGAAAACTGCACGGGAAGTGTCTTCTCTGGTGCCATGGATTTGTGTGGCTCTGCTTTGAGCAACTTCAGTAAGTGCCCTTATTGCTGCAATTTCTGGATCTAGGTGAGTTCCAACACCCATAGTTAAAAGAGCAGGATCTTTTAAGACGTCATCGTCAGCTACTGCAGCAATTGTAGGTACCTTAACGTCTGCAGTTAAATCAATAAGTTTTACTCCAATTCCAGCATCTTTAAATTTACCTAAAAGATCAATAATAATAGGATTTTCACTACTAGATGCATCAATTTCCACTTTATTTTTATGGGCTTCAAAAATACTCCAAGCATCTCTTTCAATTACTTC
>CAYUFT010000098.1:5792-7940 GCA_964444115.1 uncultured Methanobacteriaceae archaeon | reverse complement strand
TGCGCAGCGCATAGGTGGCGAGCTCGGCATTGCTTGCCACCTTCATTTTCTCAATTTTATATTCAAATTCCCAGAATGGTTTTCCTTTAGTTTCTTTTTCTTCTAAATGTTCCATCTCATGAGAAACTCCGTAAGCACTGGGCCCTGTAAACTTTAAAGGATTATTTATCTTTTTAAGTCTAATTTCTGATTCTATAGGGTCCAAAGTAGCTTCTAGAATGTAATCAGCATCAACTGAAACTTTGTATGGTCTTTTAACCATTTCACGTTCCTGCTTATTACTGCATTTCTCTAAACGGTAAACAATACCTTCTTGTGCTAAAATAACTGGATTTAAAAATAAATAAACTCTTTCTATGGTATAACCTATCTTTTTTTCTTCATCATATTGAGTGAGCTTTTCTTTGATGGACATAACTTTTTTAGAATTTTTATTTAAGCTCCAATCTCCACCAAATCTAATGGAAAAAATGAGAGGTAAAAAAGCATCTTCTGGTAATTCAAGTTCTTTGATAACCTTTTTTTCTTGTAAACTAAATTTTAAAAGCTTTTTTAATTCTGAAGATTCCAATATATCACCTAAAAAATCGAGTAATGGATTTAACTGAATAAAATTAAATATAAAACTTTAGGAATTCAAAAGAACTCCTGTTTTTTTACTATATTATTTAATTATTTAGAATTAAACGCTTCAATGGAGCGGTCCACCACATCAATAATAGCTTCAGAAAGACTACCGTACTTTTCATCAATTACTATAGGGATGTTATCACAGTAAACGACTTCTAGTCCTGCTTCCAGAGAATCTTTGGTGGCTACATCCACTGCCGCGGCTTTTAGCTCAGTTAGCATTACATCTGCTTTATCAATGTATTTTTCAATGTCTTTTTGTAAAAGAGGCCTATTAGAAAGGTGAGGAGTAGTTCCTACTACTTTGCAACCATATACTTTTTCTAAATGTTCCACTAAAACACTTTTAATTGAATCTGGTGCGGTGGTGGCAAATAAAACATTTTTACCTTTCACTTCTCCCAGTGGTTTTGGCCTAAATACTGTAGGAATAACTTTTGCTGCAGGATTAACTTCTTTCACAAGCTCTTCAACTTGTTTAACTTTTTCAACACTGGCCATAGGCTCTTCACACATGGTTAACACAACTAAATCTGCTAAACCTATTCTAAACGGACCAAAAAAGTTTTCTATATTCATTATGGGTTGGTTAACTCCTACTAGAACAATGTGTTTGTCGGTTTTTACTGGTGGTATGGCTGCTCCACTTCCTTCCATGATTACAAAATCAGCATCAACTTCATTAGCCAGTTGAGCACCTTTTTTCATGTTGGTAATGAAAACGTCCCCTACCATTCCGCCACCACATCTTCGGCATCCAATAGTTAATATCCTACTCATTAAAGCATCTTCCCAGTGGTCTGATGCCGCATGTACTCCTTTATTAGATTGTTCCATTAAAAATTCAGGAGTTATTTCTATTTGATCTCCACGGACAATTTCAGGTTCTTCTGGCCCTCCACGACCCATAGCAACTACACATGGATTATAGTCTTTTTTATGAATTAATCTGGCAGCATAAGCAGAAACTGCTGTTTTACCAATTCTTTTACCGGTCCCCAGAATTTTTAAAGAAGGTTTTTTCAAAACTTCGTATTCTGTAAGGGGTTGGAATTTAAAATCAGGCCCTTCATAGGGGACGCCTAATGATAATATTATTGAAGCAATCTTGAATCTTTGAGAATAGTCAACTACAGGTTCATCTGATAAATCCATTACCACATCTACGTCGTATTTTTTTACAGACTCTGAAATGAGATCATAAGGAATTTCATTAGTGTGTGGGCCAAAATGGACTGGTCGCCCCATCTTTTTAGAGAAAGATTCTTCACTAGTTTCCCTTAATTTTTCAGTTCCTCCAATAAATACTAGAGCTACAACTTCTAAATGTTCTAAACTATCTAAAGTATCAATTGCTGATTTAGTGACAGGTAGATAATGTTCTCCATCTACTAGACACATCATTTTTTTTATAGCCTTCATATTAAAACTCCTTTTATTAAAAAAAGATAAAAAACAAAGATAATAAAGATTTTATTATTAATAAATTGTTTTTAACATTATTAAAATTTTTTGGTA
>CAYUFT010000098.1:3565-5692 GCA_964444115.1 uncultured Methanobacteriaceae archaeon | reverse complement strand
TTATTTTGCTAATTGAACCTCAACTTTAATTAATTCTTTTTTAGATCTCTTTGCAAGTTCAGATAATCCATTTACTACATTAGATGGTAAGGTTCCTGAATTTTCTTTGGCTATAATTTCCGAAATTGCACTTGATAGAACAAAAATTGCGTATTTATGTTCTGCTTTGGTTCGGTGGATATGATGTGGGCTTATATTGAGGGAAATATAATCTTCACACTCGCTTTTTATTTCATAGCCATTTTCCAAATATTTTAAGACATATACCAAAAATTGGTGGAGTTGTATCATTTCATCTTTATACATGGGTACCAGCCTCATCTCCTATTTAAAATTAGAATACGCACCTTATAGATGCTAGCTTTCTTTTAGAACGCTTAAATTAGTATGATTTTGAGTATGAATTGAATATATTATAATAGAAATTATCAATAAAGATAATATTTCAATGAATATTCTTTTTTATATTTGACATAAGATAAGGTTTTCCTTACTAAATAATTTCTAATTGATAATACTAATGACTTTTAATCAATCTATGTTTTTTTTATTAATATGATTCTTATTCAGTTTATAAAACTAATTTATTATTGCTTATTTAAAAAGTGATTTAATAAAATTTAATTTAAAAATAATCACTAGTGGTCACATTTAACTATTATTTTTTATTATAAATAAACTTAATAAGGATTTTTAATAATCATTAATTAGTATCCTAGCAATTTATATTTTAATAACAATTTATTTTAATAAAATCAATATTAAATTATATTATTACACTTAATTTAATTCAATAATGTTTATCTTAGATTAATACAATTTATAGTGATCATAATGGAAATTATAGAATATAAACCTGAAAATGTTACCGAACTTGTTAAACGTTCTCAAATTGATGTTGATGATATTTTGCTTAGTGTACAGTCTATTATTGATGAAGTAAAAATTCATGGGGATAATGCACTAAGTAAATTTACAGAGAAATTTGATGGTGTTAAAATACAGATTTTCAAGGTTTCTCAAGAGGAGATTGAAAGCAGTTATAATAATTTGGAACCTGAAATTATAAATTCGTTGAAAAAAGCTTCAGAAAATATAGAAAAATTCCATCGCTCACAGCTTCCTGAGGAATGGTTCCAAGAGGTTGCTCCGGGAATATGTGCCGGCCAAATTATCAGACCGATTGAAAGTGTGGGATGTTATATCCCTGGTGGAAGAGCGGTTTATCCCTCAACAATATTAATGACGGTTATTCCGGCTAAAATAGCTGGTGTGGAAAGAATAATCTGCTGTACTCCACCTCAAGCTGATGGTCAAATTGGAGATGCTGTGTTAGTGGCCGCAGATTTAGCTGGTGCTGATGAGATTTATAAAGTAGGTGGTGCTCAGGCCATTGCAGCATTAGCTTATGGGACCGAAGAAATTAAGAAGGTTAACAAAATTGTAGGGCCTGGAAATATTTTTGTAACTGGGGCCAAAAAGCTGGTATATGGTGAAGTGGATATTGATTTTCCGGCCGGACCTTCAGAAGTTCTAATAATTGCGGATGAGACTGCAAATGCAGAATATATTGCTTTTGATATGATGGCCCAGGCTGAGCATGATCCCAATGCATCCTGTGTTCTGGTTACCACTTCCAGTGATCTGGCCAATGAAGTGCGGAGTCTTGTTCTACAAAACATTAAATATATGGAAAGAAGCAATATTATAAAAGAATCTCTTGATAAATATGGTAAAATCATCTTAACTGATTCTACAGAAGAATCTCTTGATTTTACCAATGAATATGCAGCAGAACATTTAATTATCATGACTAAAGATCCGGAAGAAACACTTAAATCTGTTAAAAACGCAGGATCAATATTTTTAGGTGAATTAACTCCTGTTTCTGCAGGGGATTATGGTTCTGGAACTAATCATGTTCTTCCTACAGCTGGATGTGCTAAGATGTATTCTGGCCTTTCAACGGAATCATTTTTAAAGAAACCAACTGTTCAGAGGTTATCTCGAGAAGGCTTGGACAATTTGAAAGATGTTGTTATTCCTTTAGCTGAATATGAAGGCCTTTTTGCCCATGCAGAATCATTTAAAAAGAGATTGAAATAATTGAATTAAAAATTTTCAAAT
>CAYUFT010000098.1:0-3465 GCA_964444115.1 uncultured Methanobacteriaceae archaeon | reverse complement strand
ACATTGATGAATTCATTAGGCGATTTAAGAAGAAGTCATTATTCTAAAGAAATTAATCCAGATATGAATGATGAGGAAATCCTGGTTATGGGATGGACTCATGAGATTCGAGATCTTGGAGGAATTATTTTTGTTCTTTTAAGAGACCGTGATGGGTTAGTTCAAATCACTGCTCCCAGCAAAAAGATTGAAACTGATCTTTTTGAAAAACTGCGAAAAATTAAGAAAGAATCTGTAATCGCGGTTAAAGGAAAAGTCCAGGGATCTCCAAAAGCTCCAGGTGGAGTGGAAGTTATACCTTCCGAATTATACATATTAAATGAATCTAAACAGCCATTACCTCTGGACCCTACTGAAAAGGTTAGAGCAGAAATTGATACACGTTTAGATTCCAGGTTTTTAGATCTTAGAAAACCATCTATTAGTTCAATTTTCAAGATAAAAAGTACCATGCTCCATTCAGTAAGAGTTTTCTTAGAGAAGAATGGATATTTAGAAATTAACACTCCTAAGTTAGTAGCTTCCGCTACAGAGGGTGGAACAGAATTATTCCCTATCACCTATTTTGAGAGAGAAGCATTCCTTGGTCAAAGCCCTCAGCTTTATAAACAGATTATGATGTCATCTGGATTTGATAGGGTTTATGAAATAGCTCCTATATTCCGTGCAGAAGAGCATGATACTCTCAGACACTTAAATGAAGTAATTTCAATTGATATAGAATCATCTTTTATGGATCAACATGATGTAATGAATGTTCTGGAGAAACTGGTTGTCCAGGCTATTACTGATGTTACAGAAAACTGTGAAGCAGAACTTGAGGTTTTAGGAAAAGATCTACAAATTCCAGAAACTCCATTTGAAAAAATCGAGTACGATGACTTGATTGATATGGTCAATTCTAAGGGAGTTCCTATTGAACATGGAGAAGATTTATCCCGGGCAGCTGAAAAAGCCATGGGTGAGATCATGGATGGATATTATTTCATTACAGGATGGCCAACTGAAATTAAACCATTTTATGTCCTACATGATGAAAAAACTCCTGAAAAGAGTCAGGCCTTTGATTTAATGTATAAAGATCTGGAAATATCTTCTGGTGCTACTAGGGTTCATCAGCATGATCTTTTAGTGGAAAAAATTAAAGGAAAAGGATTAAATCCGGAATCTTTTGAGAGATACTTGGCAGCTTTTGAATATGGAATGCCACCTCATGCTGGATGGGGATTAGGGGCTGAAAGGTTTAACATGACTTTAACAGGTCTTAAAAACATTAGAGAAACGGTTTTATTCCCAAGAGATAGGAGAAGGTTAACTCCTTAATTCTATCTTTTTTTAATAGAATCATTTGAATTTTAAGAATTCAACAATTTTTTATTTTTTTTATTTTTTTAATATGAATTTTAATACATAAATAATACTCATAATCGCTGATTAGAGCTTAAAGGATTTTGAAATATCATGAAAATTAAAAATTCTTCTATAGATGACTCCTTTAATGGAAAAAATAGAAATATTATGGGTTATAAGATTGCAGTCATTGGTGGGGGTCCTGCAGGCATAATGGCAGCAATATCTGCTGCAAAAATGTTATCCAAGAGTAATGGTAGTCCTAATAAAAAAATTAATACTAAATCTAAAATTAAAACTAAAAATAATGAATTTCACGATGTTGTTTTAATTGAGAAAAATGAAACACTAGGCAAAAAACTCCTTTTAACTGGAGGAGGGCGCTGTAATATTACTAATAATTCAGATTTAAAGACTCATATTAATGCTTTTGGAAAAAATAGTTCTTTTTTAAAGCCTTCGCTTTATAATTTCCAAAATAAATCTCTGCTGACTTTTTTTAATGATAAAGGATTAGATTTCAAGGTTGAAGCCCGTGGAAAAGTTTATCCTGTTGATGATAAATCTTCTTCTGTATTAAAAGTATTAAAAGAATATCTCCAAGAATATAATGTAAAACTGTTGTTGGGGTCGAAGGTTAAAAATATTAAAAAAAATGGAAATCATTTTGATATTTCTATGGAAGGACATCTAAAACTGCAAAAAACTGCAAGTGAATTTCATAATAATAATAATAATAATAATAATAATAGAAAAAACTCACTTATTAAATCTTCTAAAATTATTTTAGCCACAGGGGGCCTATCTTATCCATCTACTGGTTCAACAGGGGACGGAATGAAATTTGCAGAAAATTTCGGCCATAAATTGACTAAATTGAATCCTGGCTTAACATCTTTAAAAATTCAAGAGGAATGGATAAAAGAGTTATCCGGGCTAAAATTTGAAAATATTGGACTTAGTTTTCGAAAAACTTCTAAAAAAAGAGCTTCATATAGGGGAACTATTTTATTTACTCATTTTGGTTTATCTGGGCCTGGAATTTTAGATTTGAGTCGAGAAATTTCTTTACTAACTAACTCCAATATTAATTTGCAAAATTTCAGTAAAAACAAAGAAAAGAGGAATGAAGAGAGAATGGGGAAAAATGATTTTCCAATGGAACTCTTTTTGGATTTAATTTCTCAAATATCAACTGATGAATTAAAGGATAAATTTAATTTAGAATTTTCCCAGAAGGGAAAAACTATTATTAAAAATTATTTAAAAATAATTCTCCCAAATAAGTTTATAATTCCATTTTTAATCCATTCCAACATCGATCCTAATGTACAGCTTAGTAAAATCTCGAAAAAAGAGAAAAATAGATTAATTACCAATCTAAAGGATTTAAAAATTCATATCACTGGATTAATGCCTTTTAAAAGTGCCATGATAACTTGTGGTGGGGTATATCATAAAAATATTGATTCAAAAACCATGGGGTCAAAATTAGTTAGTGGCATGTATTTTGCTGGAGAAATAATTGAATTTTGTGGCCTAAGTGGGGGATACAATTTGCAAATGGCATTTTCTACAGGTTATACTGCGGGCAATAGTGCTGCAACTTCATTAATATAATCAGTGAACTCAAATGTTTAATTATTAATAGTAATTTATTTTGTATTTTATTATTAATTTCAAAAAATTAATCTTTAAAAATTTATTATATCAAATGCAAATACTGAAATAGAATATTATTAAATGAGTCAGTACATAATGAATATTTAGAATGATTCTATGATTTTGTCAATTTTAATTGATTATTGATTTATAAGAGTCTAAATTTAGCGAATAATATTATTTATACCTCAAATTTGAGTGATAATCATGTTCATGGGTGCATCTACTAAACAGGGCTATGAAATTGCCCATAAAAGTCGAGATATAGTTAGGTCGTTAATTGGTGATAAAACTGCTTCACTATCTTCTGAAGAAAAATCTATTGTAGAGAGAATTGTTCATTCCACAGCTGATGTGGAATACGCGGACTTAACACTTATAACGGATGATTTCGTTTCTAAAAGTGTTAAATCGTTAAAAAAAGATCTGGATATTTTAACAGATATCAACATG
>CAYUFT010000097.1:0-7972 GCA_964444115.1 uncultured Methanobacteriaceae archaeon | reverse complement strand
TTTGAAGTCCCCATTTCTTTAAAGACTTTCTCATTAGGGATTTGGTAAATCTTCATACTTACACTTGAAATGTACCTCTTTATTTATATAATTGCTATTATTTTTTTTGTAGTTTGTAAGATATAAAATATAGGAAGTTAACAAATAATCATTTATTAATGCCATAGTTTAATAAACATAGAAACACCCATAAAATCTATTAAATCACTTTTAGGGAGAAAAAATAATGAAAAAAGTTCTTATATTATGTGCCAGCCCAAGGCCCCATGGAAATACTGCTCAAGTTCTGGAAGAATGTGCCAGCATTATAGAAGAAGAAGGTTTAGAAGTTGAAACCATTTCTTTTATTGGAAAAAACATTAGATCCTGCATTGCCTGTCAAAAATGTCGTGAATTAGGCGAATGTATTCTCAATGACGGATTAAATGATATCATTGCCAAAATTAGAGAATCAGATGGATTCATTGTAGGTTCCCCAGTTTACTTTGGAACTGCTCGGGGAGATATGATGTCTGCCTTGCAAAGAATAGGATATGTGTCCATGGCCACAGATAATTTCCTATCCTGGAAAGTAGGAGGCCCTATAGCTGTGGCCCGAAGAGGAGGGCACACCAGCACACTGCAAGAAATGTTAATGTTCTTCTTTATCAACGACATGATTGTTCCCGGTTCAAATTACTGGAATATGGTCTTTGGATTGGCTCCTGGCGATGTTCAGAGTGATGATGAAGGAATGGAGACCATTAGACGCTTTGGCCGTAATGTGGCCCGTTTGATTGAGAAGATTGGGGAATAAAATGAAATTTCGAATATTCCTGAGAGATTAGAAATTCATAACTTCTCTCTGAAGCATGCAACGGTGGGCAATTGAGATAGTAATGCATAAATAGGGCCGCTCTCGTTATCAGCAAATAGTTCAAAATCAGAAGAAAGATATAAATTTCTTCTAGGCTATTTTTCATCAAATCTAAATTTAGGGTGCGTTAATAATTCCTTCTTCCTCCTCTTTTCTTCAAAATAATATTGGTTCTAGAATTGATGAGTTTATTGCACATTTAGCTTGTCAAAAAAGAAAATAGTCCTTATTGATATTAAGCCTCTTGAAGCTAAAATTAATGGAGTAGATTTCATCCAATCCAATGCCACAACCTTAGAAAATATAGAAAATGAAAGTATAGCAAGTTTATCTGCTTTATGCTCCTTAGAACACTTTGGATTAGGAAGATATGGGGACCCTGTAGACCCAAATGCTTGTTTTAAATCTTTTGAATCAATACAAAGAGTAATGAAAAGGGAAGGGGAAATTTACATATCTGTTCCAATCGGAATAGAACATCTAGAATTCAATGCACATAGAGTATTTTATCCAAGTACCATAGTTGAAAGCTTTAATGAAATGGAATTACAAGAATTCTCAGTTATTAATGCTGATCATGAAGGAATTGAGTATGATGTGGATATACGCAAGTATGATAATGAATTAGGAATAAGAGGATTAAGATTCGGTCTTTTCCATTTAAAAGAGATAAAAATAGAAATTTTATTGATTTAATTAATTGCATATTTTCAAATAATACTATTATCTACAAATAATACTTATAATATCTCCATCTTCCAATTCATGATCACTGCCTACCCGCATGTTCTTACGAGCATCCACAGCATGTAAGAACTTCTCACCAATATCTGTATGGATCACATAGGCCATGTCCCTTGGTTTAGATCCTTTAGAAATCAATATAGCATCCGGTAAAACATTCCCTTTCTGATCACATAGTTTGTGTTCGTCTTCCACCGGATAAACCACTATCATATTCAAAAGGTCAAATACCGCTTCATTTAATGCTTTTTGAACCCCAGTGCTGCCATATTTTTTCAAAACGTTTGCCCGTATGTATTCCAAGGCCTTTTTTTGATTTTCACTTAACTTATCCACTTCCAATATTTGGAAATCATCATCTCCCGAATGATAGCTTATAAGGCCGGCCTGAGCCGCTCTGGTGAGAGCCATTTCGGATTCAGCAGATGCCGGAATTACATTAGGGTATTTTTCCTGTAATCGTTTGATATTTTCCTCAGAGGTTGGTAAATCTGCTTTATTGGCCACGATTATAGTCGGTTTAGCGATTTTAAGAAGTTTTCCTAAAAATTCAACCAGTTCATCTTTTTCCCAGGTGGTGTAATCCGTTTCCATTTCTCTTCGAGCTTCTAAAATGTCTTCCAGCAATATTCCAGTTCCAGAAAGCTGTTCATGTAATACTTTACCCATGTCTAACCTTTCAGACATGGCTTTTCTTACCAAACGTTCCCAGTTTCTTTCCACAATGGCATACAGCCACATGGTCACTTCTGTTTCTAGAAAATCAACATCGTCCAGGGGATCATAGCTACCAGCTTCCACTGGCCTTCCTTCTTCATCTGTTGAACCTGAGGCATCTATAACATGTATCAATACTTTGGCCTGGCGAAGATCGTCCAGAAATTTGTTACCTAGACCTCGGCCTTCATGGGCTCCTGGAACCAGCCCAGCTACATCTATTAGCTCTACAGGTATTAATCGTACTCCTTCTTCACATTTTGAATTTTTAGGACTACATTCTACTTCTAATTCTTTGCATGGACATTCAGTGTCCACGTGAGATACTGCTTTATTGGCATCTATGGTAGTGAATGGATATCCTGCCACTTCGGCCTCAGAAAGAGTGGCTGAGTTAAATAATGATGATTTTCCTACATTTGGTTTTCCGGTAACTGCAATCTGGAGCATTTTATCACTTCTTGAATAATTGATTAGATTAGATTAAATTAAAATTAATTGCTTTATTATATATATATAATTAAGATAAGCATAAGTTTTCTCATAAAATTAAATTATATGAAAATAGATTTCAACAAATTAAAAAAGTCAATTCAAATTTTTCAGATAAATGAAAATAAAAGAAATAAATTAAGATGATTTAAAAAGTGCCTCCAAAGGTTCAAAAGGACCCAGAGGAATAAGTTCGAACTCTATTAAACTCGCCTTAACCAGAGGTAGTTCATCAATTAATTCCCGGGCTTCTTCTAAGGAAGAGCACTCCATCATTAGCACCACGCCGGGAGTATCCTGTCTGAAATACAATTCTCTGATTTTTCCCTGTTTATAATGGCCCCATGTAACCACCATTTCCTCTTTGAGGTGAGGTTCAACATTATCCATGGTGGTACCCGGTAAAAATTTATCTATTGCCAAAATCTGCATCATATCATCCCCTAAATTTTAAAAATATTAAAAATATAAAATTTTAAATCAGAAAGCCAACTCAAAATTATTTCAGTGCCCTCCCTATACTCCAGGCCTTACCTGCCTTCTCCCCTACTTTCCAGTAATTATTATCCGGCATAGTCAAAATTAAAGGATCCATTTTAGCCATATCAAGTTTTCCATCACTCATGTATTTTTCTTCCGAGTAGGCGGCTACTATTTCACCTATAAATAAATCATGAGTCTCCATTTCATAAATATCTCTTAGAAGACATTCTATGGAAAGAGAACATTCCTCAATCAAAGGAACATCAAAGTCCCCATAATACACATTAAATAAATCTGATTTATCAGTATCTTTTCCAGAAGCTATTCCACAAAAATCAACCTTTTCTATCAAGTCTGCTGGCGGAAAGTTAATACTGAACTTCCTATTTTCCCTCAGAAGTTGATCGGTATGGTGAACTCGGTTTACACCAATTCCTAGAAGTGGGGGATTACCATTTAATCTGGTTACCCATCCCAAAGCCATGAAATTAGATTTATCTCCCATTTTAGTGCCTAAAAGCGCCACTGGCATGGGATACATGAAAACATCGTTGCTCAGTTTTTTCTTTTCCATATTTTAACCTCAGTATATAACATTTCTGCAACTATATTTGTAATCTAAATAAAATATGATTTATTAAGAAGAATTACTCTCCTAAACCTATTTCCAAGTAACCTGTACTTCATTTCTTCCAGGAATTCTCTGGTATTTATATTCAGGATATCCCACCATAAATGGATAGATCATGGCATTTTCCGGAGGAATTCCCAGCATCTCTTTTAAGGGAGGATGTTGATTGTATGCTATGTTAAGAAGTCCTGCCCAGCAACCACCCATACCAAAGGAAGGTAGCGCTAAATCCAAGTGGGTTAATGCGATCACTCCATCAGTGTAAGCCATTGCATTGTCTTCATGAGCGTGTGCCACTACCAGACAGGGTGCATCTCTTAGGATAGGATCCATTCCATTATCCCATGCTTTTACCATGGAAGCGAAAGGTATCATGTCATTGAGAGGCGAGTCTTGTTTTGACATTTCCCTCATCCATTCCACAGCATTTCCAGCAATTTCTTTAATCTGCTTGGGTTTCGTGAATATAATCCATTCTAAAGGCTGGCCATTGCCTGCAGAGGGCGCATATCTAACAATATCAAATATTTCCTCCAGTTTTTTATTTTCCACAGGTTTACTATCATAATTACGGATTTATCTGCGAAACTTCATATGAAATCCCATTTGTTCTGGAGAAATATTCATCTCCCCTTTATCATCTTCAAATTCCCCTATTGAAAGACTGTCCAATTTTATAGCACCCCCAGGACAAATTGCTTCACAATGCCCGCATTGATTACAGAAAGCTTCGGATCCTAGTATTTGAGGATAATCCACCATTTCAATTAATCCCATAGGACAATTAAGTGCACAATTACCGCATTTAGAACATATATCTGAATTAAAGGTTTTATTCATAATTTCACTCCTTTTAACTGGTTTTAATTTCCACATTCCTATTGTTCCTGTACAAGGTTATATTTGTATGTACAAACAATATTATATAAAGTTTATCTTAAATTCTAAAATTCTATAATAAGAGATAAACATATCAAGTGATAATGAGAGGTGCACCCTAAAATGACCAATGATAAGACCGAACAATGCAACGCCATGTACAGTTGCCTATATGTCACAACAAACAAACTTCATCGAATTATAAATAAAATGGCCGAGGAAGAATTTGTTAAAACCGGACTTTCACCCTCCTATGCCGTTGCCTTAAGTTTAATTATCAATGAACCAGGTTTATCACAAAACGAAATAAGCAAGAAACTCAATATAAAGCCCTCTACCACCTCCAGATTCATGGATAAGTTGGAAAGTAAAGGATTGGTTTCCAGAAAGGTGAAAGGGAAGGTTTCCTACTTATATTCCACACCAAAAGGGGAAAGATTACAGCAAGACATAGCTGAATGCTGGGAAAGCCTCCATAGACGATATTCTGAGATTTTAGGATATGAAAAAGGTGCTAAATTAACCAGTGCAGTATATTCTGCTGCTAATGAGCTGGAAAAAGATTTATAGACTATATATTTGTAAAATTTAAAATTTACTTATTTTATATGTAAATCATATTATACATAAAATAGAATATTATTTCATTAAAAGAGGATTATATATGTCAAAACTTTACATTGCCGGTATAGGACCCGGTTCAGAGGATTTTGTAACCCCCGCAGCTCGAAAAAGTGTTGCATCGGCCGAAATAACTATTGGAAGTAAACGAGCCTTGGAACTATTTCCCGAAGCTAATGAAGTGGTTCCATTAAATGTTAAAGACGTGCAGGAGAAATTAGAGATGGCTGTGGATATGGTCCATGATGGAACCAGTGTTTGTGTCCTTTCCACAGGTGATCCTGGATTTTCAGGTGTTTTAAAACCAATAAAAAGAATAATCAAAGAGAAAGACTTGGAAAATAAAATTGCTCTAGAAGTTATTCCTGGCATAAGCTCCCTCCAGTTATGTGCCGCACGCCAAGAGATAGCATGGGACGAAGCCGACCTTATGACATTTCATGGTCGTGAAAATTCCTTGGAAGTAATAGATATCCTGGATAATGGCCGGCCCACTATTGCTCTTCCCTCAAAGAGTACCAGAGACATGGCCCAGTTTTTATTGGATAATGGAGTGGATCCACAAAGGGAAGTGGCTATTTGCGAGCGATTAAGTTACTCGGATGAAAAAATAGTCAGCAGCACCCTGCAAGAAGTATCCCAGAGCGATTTCACCTATATGTGCGTTATGGTGATTTATTAGATGAAATAAAATAAAATAAGGTTTTATTAATATAAGATTCAAATTTCGATATTATGGTAAAATAATGTTAAGTTAAAATAAACCTTGTTTATATTTATTTTAATTATTTATTTTGAATTCAAAGAATAAAGAATAGTTGATATATTTATTCTAAACAAATTTCATCGTCTTCCTTGCTCCAGGGAGGAGAGACCATACATAAAAACTTCAATTCAACATCAGAAATATTTTTTATAAATTGTATTTCACCAGGCGGGATGTAAACCGACTGTCCTGGCTCTAAAACGGCTTTTTCATCCCCAATATACATCAAACCTTTCCCTTCTAATATGAAATAAACTTCAGAAGATTTTTTCAATCGGTGTGGATGGGAAGACTCGCCAGGCCTCAAAATAGCATGAGCTATACTACAGTCCATTTTTATTTCATTCTTTTCTCGGTCTGGATGCAATAACTCGCAAATAAATGTTCCATCTACCGTTTCAAAGTATAGTGCAGTTTTTAGATCTTTTATAATCATATAATCAACATCATTTTAATGTTTCATTAATGATTGGCCTATTTGAAATATTATAATTTAAAAAAATTGTTTATTAATATTTTAATTCTAGATTAATAAATAATTTCTTTAAAATATTTCAAAAATGTTATAAATGAGAATAAATAATTTAACTAAAGCTAGAGCTTGATTAAAAGTAAAAAAAGAAAATATTTGTTTTATTCAAACATTTTCCGCATACATCTTCGGATGGTACCTTCAGCAGCCATTCCACCCATTAAATTCTGCAATTCATTGGCCAGAGCCTGAGCAGCTACTAAATTGGTTGGTTGAATAGTTCCTTTTTGCACCCATTTATTTACATTATCATCCAGTTTTTCAAGAGTTTTTAATGCGGCATCCAGTTCTTCCTGTTCTTCTGATAAGTGCATGGACTTAGCACTCTTAATTAAAAGTTCAGGGTTCATGGCTTTCAACATTCCGTTAACACCGGAGGTTTCTACCAGAGAAGCAATGGTCTGTAAAGTCATTAAAATTTGTTTTTCCACCATTTCTTCTGGGGCCTTAATAATCTGAGTACCCACATAGTAGTAATCCAGAACACCAGAAAGGGTTACTGCAGTCACCAGAGATCCCATATCTGCTACTGCTGAAGATACATCTGCTGGAACAATATAAGCATCTTTTCCACAGCTTTCAGCTAGTTGCACACATTTTTGTATTTGTTCTTCGGTAGCAATATCCAGATCACTGGAGGAATGTCCACCAATAACATAGTGTCCGTGTTGAGGAGTTCCAGGTACGGCTGCAGGGTGCAGAGAAGCTATTCCTATGTCTTTCCTGTCTTTTCTCAGTTCACGTTCCAAAACATAGTATAAAACTATAGGAGATACTGTACAGGTGTTGGCAATAATTCCGTTCTCAGGAATGTGCTTAGTAATTGTTTTAGCAACTTCAAAGGTTTTTTTACCAAATGGAGTGAAAAGAACTGCTATTTCTGCATGCCTAGCTGCTTCTGCATCGTCAGCAGTTACTTTGACCCCGGCATCTTCTACAATTTTCCAGTGCTCATCACTTAACATTTCTCTATTTGGTTCAGCCAAGTAAACATCGTGTCCTGCTTGAGCATATTCTATTGCCATTCGGCTTCCACCATAAGGAGGTACTCCACCGTATTTCTCTGGTAATTTAAGTTGGTTCACATAAAGATCCTGATTTCCTGCACCATACACTGAAATTTTCATTTAATTCACCACGAATAATTTTTGTATCCTAAAATTTTTTCATTTACTACATAAACAAAAATCTTATCTTATACTATATGCACCTAAACTACATATTAAAATTATATGGTTTAAATTTATAAAC
>CAYUFT010000096.1:0-8003 GCA_964444115.1 uncultured Methanobacteriaceae archaeon | reverse complement strand
ATCTTAAGGTTTTTTAATTTTTTTATTTTTAGTTTTTAAATAACTTTTCAGTTATAGCTGATCGTAAATAATTTTCAAAACAAATATTTTCAATTTATTAACTAATAATCAGATACAAATAATCAATAATTATGATTCAGGATGAACTGGTTAAAAAGGAATAATTGACGGAATTAAAGGTAATTACCATGATCGAATACGAAGGACTACTAATTTACACCACCCCTGAGGTTTATGAACCTGCAGAAGACACCTATTTACTGGCAAAAAACTTGGATATTAAAAGAAAAGACGAAGTACTGGAAATAGGGACCGGAACTGGATTAATAGCAGTTTATACCGCCCAAAGAACAAAAAACGTGGTGGCCACGGATATAAATAAGCACGCCATTAAATGCGCCTTGAAAAATACTATTTCTAACAAGACTTTCAATTTAGAGCTCAGACAGGGTGATCTTTTTGAACCAGTGAAAGGTGAAAAATTCAACCTTATTTTATTCAACACCCCGTACTTGCCTACTTCTGAAGATGAAAAATTAGATGACGAATTAAATGCTGCTTTTGATGGTGGAGAAGGTGGAAGGGAAACCATTGACAAATTCATTGATGAAGTTACGGATTACCTCAAAGAAAGTGGTCGGGTGCAACTGGTACAGTCCTCACTCTCAGATAATGAAAAAACCTTGCAAAGATTAGAAGCACTGGGGTTTGAAGCGGAAATCACGGCTCGTAAAAAGTGTTTCTTTGAAGAAATTGTGGTTATTAGTGGGAAATTAAATAAATCAGATAAAAACGTTTAACCATTTGAATAACTCTAGATTTACTTCATTTAAATAATAAAAAAAAATTAAGCAAAAATTAGTTTTAGTATTCAAGATTAAGTAATAAAATTTAAATAATAAAATAACACTTTATTATTAAAAATCATTTATAATTAGTTTTATCAACAACACCCGCCATTTCAAATGCCCTTTTGCGTCGCATACATGATTCACAAAGTCCACAGTGTTGTTCTTCACCCATATAACAAGAATAACTCATTTCCATAGGCGCATCTACAGTTTCACCCATTTCAACAATCTCATTCTTATTCAAATCAATAACAGGGGCCTCAATTTGAACTCCTTCTAGAGTTCCAATTTCAAGAGTCTTATTAAAGGCCTCTAAAAATTCTCGAGAGTTGTCTGGAAATGTAACTGCTTCTTCCAGATCCCAACCGACAATAATTTTTTCTGCATCCTCGGCCTCGGCAAATGCTGTGGCAATGGCCGTAAATACCACATTTCTTCCGGGAACCCATACTTTCCGGGCCGTTTCATCACATATCTTTTTATCATCCAGTTTATCACTTTCTAATTGAGGGACTTCATTTTCATGAACTGTTAGGGCCGATTTTCCCAATTTACCTAGCCAGGATAAATCCATGACGGTGTGGTTAATCCCTAATTTTTGGCAAATTTGTTTAGATGACTCAATTTCCCTCTTAGCACTGCGTTGACCGTAATCAAAGGTTAAAGCATGAATTTCATATTCTTCTTTTAAAGCAGAAGTGGCTACAGTTGAATCCAATCCTCCAGAAAGAACTGAAATTGCTTTTTTCTGTTTCTGTGGCATTATTTTTCCTCATTCTAATATTTTAATTAAAATATTAATTTAAACCAGATTTAAATTCACTATTAATTTATTGACTATTAAAAATTGAAGATAAAAATAAGATATTAGTAAAATAGCTATTATTAACTTACTAAACTCTTTTTATTTCTCAGGACTATTTAAATATTCTTTAAAAGCTTTATTTGCCTTTTCCATTACATCTTTAAGTGGAATTCCAGTTTCTTCGGAAACACTGCGAGCATCATCATATTCAACACGAGAATTTATTATTTGAGATCCCATCATTCCTAATTTGAATCTTATTTTTCTTTTTCCTTTAATATCTACTTCTAGAGGAACTATCTTTCTATCAAGAATGCTTCTATGAACCTGTGGAAAAGTTCTAACACCCAAAGTTCCTGTTTCCCGAAATATGGCTTTCAGGACATTTTCAGAATCTTTTGACTTACATATAACCCTCAAAAGTTGCCCAGGCCTATTTTTCTTCATAATTATCGGTATCAAAACTACATCCAATGCACCATCTTTCATTAAGCGCTCAAAAATATGGCCCATGACTTCTCCACTGAGATGATCAATGTTTGTCTCCAATAAAACTATTTTATCTTGTTTAACTGGGCTTAATCCCCTACTAATCCTAAGAACATTTGGAAAATCAAGATCCATGCCCCCCGCACCATATCCTGTACTCTGATGCATGAATGAAGGATAAAATTGTTGGAAGTCTTGAACCATGGTCATTAAAAGAGCAGCTCCTGTAGGTGTGGTTAGTTCCTTATTCACCGGGCCTCCAAAGCTTGCAGCTCCCCTTAAAATTTCTAATGCTGATGGGGAGGGCATAGGAATTCTTCCATGGGCTGTTTCTTTAGTTCCCCCACCAAGAGCCGTGGGAAGGCCATAAATAACTTCTTTATCGAAATTTAAATCAAAATAAGCAAATGCAGAACCAATTACATCCGCCACCGCATCAGCAGCACCCACTTCATGAAAATGTATTTTAGATAATGGTAGTCCATGTATTTGAGATTCAGATTCAGCAATTCTCTGGAAAACCGCACGAGAAAATGCCATCATTCTCTCATCAATAAATTCATGATTTATTTTTTCCAGTTGTTCTAAAAAATCCATGTATTTAATTGAATGAATTTCATCGCATTTCACATTCACGTAGGTGGCCTGAATACCCGATTTATCTACAGATGAAACATTGACCTCTGCTCCTCCAAAAAAAGACGCTGAATATTCCATAACATCTTTTACTTTTTCTTGGTGAGCCCCTAAATCAATTAAAGCTCCCACCACCATATTTCCTGAAATTCCTGCTGTTTGAGGATCAATTATAACTACCATAGTTCTACACCCGTTTTAAATGATTATCAAATCAAAAATCTAATTGAATATCTATATTAAGAATTTAATAAATCATTGGTAAATATTTGAATAGAAATTACTGATAAAATTACGGATTATTTTAAATAAAATTAAAAATAGTTCTGGAAATTTGAGAAAATTTTAGAAAAAAATTAAAATTAAAAAATTAATAAAAACTATTATTCACTGTTTTGGAGAATTAACAATTATTCTACGGATAGGAACTTCAACAATGGTATATCTCTCGTTTTCCATGGTTTCGCTGATTTCCTCAATTATAGAATCCACTCGCTCCTCTTCTAAAACAGAACATACTAATATAGCGTCTCTAGCAGAATCCCTAATAACAGAAATGGCTGATTTAGGATCTTCCTTAATAGCAAAGCCCTGCCATTCCTGAGGAGAAATCCCCTTATATTCCACAATATAAAAGCCCGTTACCCCTTTTTCTGATAATATATTCATTATCTTTCCCAGGTTCTCCACTTCTACAAAAACCCGAAGATGAACTTTCATTATACCACCTTTTTATTAAATATGTTACCCACATTATATAATAATGGTGATTTAATGGAAAAGGCCAATGAAATAAACATATCAGATTCAACAGTTCATCAAACTTCAGATTTTATTTTAATCAGTCGAAAAAAGGGTTTTGACAGTGTTAGTCTTTGTGATGTAGGTTCTGGATTCAAAAATGTAGAGAATATATTTTGCACATCTCTTTTTACAGAAAATGGATGTAAAATTACTGATGATGCGATTTTAAATAAATCTAGCAATCATACTCCACCCATGACATTTTCCGGGCCTTCTGCAGGAATAGTGAATAATACAACAAATCAAAATTTTTATATTAAAAATTCTAAAGATTTTACCACGATTATTGGCCTTGAGAAATTCCAAAAAGTGAAATTAAGTGATAATTTAGAAAAATTAGAAAATTATCCACAGCATATGCCCAATTTAGATATTATACTGATTATAGACCAACCATTATCCTCTGAAAATCTTTTATTATGCTTTAAAACTGCTTTGGAAGCAAAGAATTTTGTTTTGGAAAATTTAGGAATACCCTTGAATATAAGAAATAAGTTAAACGATGATAGTTCAATTATAGTTGCTTGTACTGCCTTTTCAAATAATCCTGATACAAATACTGCTCAAAATGTTACGGCGAATATTAATGATAACATAAAAGAGCTTTCAAATTCAATAAACTCCTTTGTAACTGAATCTTGCACCGAGGCCATTGATCAATCTGGATTTTCATTGGGAATTTTAGATTATATCTATGAACAGGGAATAAACATTGATGATATGGTAGAAGCGGGTATGGTGCTTTGTGTAGGGGTAGAAGTGCATCAGGCCTTAAAAGATAAATTAAAAAAACAGATATTAAAATCTTTAGAGGATTTAAATGTAATTGCCCTTTTAATGGCCGCATTTCAAGTGGAAGAGACCTTTCAAAACCATCGTGTAAGTGAAGTTAATGTAGATGATGATCCAGCTTATTTATACACCGATGAAGTTCTGGGAATAGCAATATCCAATCAAATAGCTGGAACCAAAGCCACATTTAATTTTAAGCGTTATGATGAGGAAAAACCAGGCATAATAAGCACATTAGGGCCCATGGTAGATGACATAATTGCTGGTTTAATTGCAGGGTGTATGTCCAAGATATTTGAAGAATAATAGATATGCATTTATATAAATTTTAAAAGATTTCAAAATAATCATACTCTGGGCCGGAGAATTTTCAGATGTTACAGAAAAAAGAGAAACCACTTAGAAGCAGTAGTTATCATAAAAGTCTTAATCGGCAAGAAGAACATGCATGGTATAGAGGAATACCTGGCCTTATATCCTTTTCCACCATACTACCCATTAATATTCACACAAGCATTGCGGAAATGGCAAGATATACTTGGATGTGGCCTTTAATTGGAGGCTTTATTGGAGTATTAGTAGGGTCGGTAGGATTAATATTATCCAATGTCTTCATGTTTTCACCAATAGTTACAGCTGCTGTAGTCTACAGCTTTGCCATATGGTTCACCGGATTTCATCACCTAGATGGTTTAATGGATTTAGGCGATGCCCTAATGGCCCATGGCACTCCTGAACGTAAAATAGAAGTTATGCGCGATTTAAGAATTGGAACTGGTGGAATTGCACTATTTTTTATGGTGGCTGTTACCACCGTGGCCACTATTGCATCTTTACCCCTCCTTAACATATTTTTAGTTTTGTTTATATCAGAAATAGCTGCCAAAATGGGATTGGTAAGTTGTTGCCTGGTATCCACTCCTATTGGTAATGGAACTGGGCGTCATTTCATAGAAGCCATAAATTTACCATATTTTATTTTAATCACTTTAATCACATCCATTATTGGCATTCTGGCCCTTAATTGGGTGGGCCTAATTGGTATTCTTGGAGGAATCGCTGGAGGGCTTATTACTGCATTATATGTCAAAATCAATATGAAATACGCTACTGGAGATGTTCTGGGAGCTTCCAATGAAGTGGCTCGTATGATGACTATTTTAGCCATGGCACTGGCTTTTATATGGATTTAATTAAATTAGAATTATAAATTAGTTTTAATCTATTAAAAATTAAATTATTTTTATAAAAATCATATTAATGGAATAAATAGAAATATAATGAATTTAAAAGAGAATAGTGTAATAATTACTTTTAATTTTAATTATTATTTAAATTATTTATTAAGGGACTTGTTTAACATGAATATCAGTGTTTTAAGATTAGATCATCGCCGAAGAAGAGATGCTAGAATCACGACCCACGTTTGCCTTACGGCTCGGGCCTTTGGAGCCAGTGAAGTGATTTTAAGTGGAGAAAGAGACAAAAAACTCATGGAAAATGTGGAAGACGTTCGAGAAAGATGGGGTGGATCATTTAAGGTCTCCTATCAAAAGAACTGGGACAATTTAATTGAAGAATGGCAGAAGAATGGGGGAGAAGTTATACATCTCACCATGTATGGTACCCCAGTCCAAGAAGCAGTTCCTGAGATTCAAAAAAGTAATAAAGACAAACTGGTAGTTGTTGGTGGGTCTCGAGTTCCTACTCCAGTTTATAAGGCCGCTGATTGGAATGTTTCAGTTACTACTCAGCCTCATTCTGAAGTATCCTCCTTGGGCGTTTTTATGCACATGCTAATGGATGGAAAGGAGTTTGATCTGGACTTTGAAGGTGGAAAACTGGAAGTAGTCCCCTGCGCTGAAGGAAAACGGATTATAACTCATGATGAGTTGGATTAAAATTTAATATTTGATTTAATATTTAATCAGATAATATCCAGATCATTTATTTTATTCTTTACTTTTTTATGTTTTTTAAATCAACCATTAACCTTTATTCTAATTATCTTATCATCACCAACCTTTGGAACGCCTCTCCCATCATAATTACTAGTACTGATATATAAATAACCATCATGGGCCACTACATCCCTTATTCGACCTAAATTTGTGAATAATTCTGCTTCACTGACTACTTTTTGGCCACTCTCATCCAACACAATTTGTCGAACCTGATTACCTCTAAGTCCAGCCACATACAAATCTCCCTGAAAGAAGGTCATTCCAGAAGGAGCTAATGTAAAATTAGTATAGTAAATAAGAGGATTTTCGTATTTACCTGTTAAGTTATCTCCTTGTTCTAATGGCCAACCATAGTTTCCCCCTTTTACAATGATATTAATCTCATCATTCATGGTCTGCCCATGTTCTGATGAATACATGGTTCCTTTGTCACTCCAGGTTATTCCCTGAGGATCCCGGTGGCCATAGGACCATACATAGTTATTGAATAGATTATCATCTGGTACAGACCCATTTTTATTCAAACGGAGAATTTTGCCGGCCAGAGAATTCACATCCTGGGCCAGATCTCTTTGAGAGGCATCACCCGTAGCAGCATATAATTTACCGTCTGGCCCGAATTTAAGTCGGCCTGCATCGTGAGTTGATGCACTGGGGATGTTATCTAACAAAACCGTTTCATTTTCGAGTTTTTGATTTAAGTTAAATCGAGAAATACGATTAGAGTTATTATATGTATAATAAACATAGACATATTTGTTTTTAGAAAATTCTGGATCTACTGCCAATCCTAAGAGTCCTGATTCTCCTTCAGCCTTAACCAATATATTTCCCAATACACTAAGTGATTTACCATCCCAAGTACTGACTTTTCCGTTCCGTTCTGTGAATATCATTGTTCCATTAGGCAGGAAGTCGATGGCCCAAGGAGTATTAAGATTTTCCAGAACTACTTCTGATTGAAATCCTTTTTGATTGGCTGTTTGAGGCCATGTGAGAAACATGATTAAAATCAAAGCTATTACAATAATTATAATCCCAATGATTAATTTTTTATTCAATTTAAAACCTCTTTTTCCCCGAATTTATATTTTTAGATAATAAAATAAAGTAAGCAATTGAATTTATTTTAAATAAAGGCCAAATCTTAGTAATATTTTTAGTTTAGTTATTTCATATAATTTTCTATATTGAATAAAATAAGTATGAATTGATAAGGGAATTTATTATCGATTAATTTAACTCATATCTGGTGATTAAATGTTAAAAATAATTGACCACCTATTAGTTCAGGAAAAATTAACAAAAATAAGAAAAAAAGGAATTAATTCGGCTCATTTCAGGAAGGGGATTATTGAAATTGGGCGATTAATGGCCTATGAATTTGCTAATACATTAGAAAAAGAAAATATCAAAGTGGAAACTCCATTAGGCCTAGCCAATGGCATAAAAATAAAATCCAGAAATGATATCGTCATCATTACCATTTTAAGAGCTTCTTTACCACTAACTAACGGGATTTTAAGGATTTTTCCAGAAGCGCAATATGGAGTGATTGGGGCCTGGAGACGTGACGAACCTCCATTTGAGGTGTGCATGGACTACCTTAAAATACCAGATTTAAATGATAAAATCGTAATTGTGGCCGATCCCATGCTGGCC
>CAYUFT010000095.1:0-8028 GCA_964444115.1 uncultured Methanobacteriaceae archaeon | reverse complement strand
TGGATGGTGAACTAACCGTAGCTGGAGGATTTAGACAGCTTCTAAAACGTAATGTAGAAGATAAATTCAAAATAAGTATTTTAGCGCGTAAAATACCAGCCACCTATAATATATTTGATATTATAAATTGGGATAATGAATTCGTAATGGAAAAGCCTTTAATAGAACGAAAATCGCTTCTTTTAAAGGCAGTTAATTTAGATGAATTCATTGACCTGGTAGGTTTTCAAGAATTAAATGACTTAAATAAACATCTCAATGACAATCTAAAGGCAGGTTTTGAAGGAATTATCCTGAAAAAAACTTATTCAGTATATGAACCCGGTAAAAGATCAGGAAACTGGATTAAACTAAAAAAACAGGACACCATTGATGTTTATGTGGTTGGTGCTACTAAAAGTACGGGTAGTATTGCTTTTGGAGCATTGATTCTCAAAAAAGATGGAAAATTTTTTGGAAAAGTTGGAACGGGCTTTAGTGATCAGGATCGTAAGTATATATTGAATATTTTAAGAAAAAATGAGGCCCCATTAGATATTGAGCTTCCAGAAAGTGTCCTTTCAGAACTATTAATTAGTAATAGACCCCTTTTAGCAGAAATACGAGTCCAAGAGATTATTAACCATTCACCCCGGGCCCCAGTTTGGGTTAGATTCCGATGGGACGATTAATAAATGTATAATCAATTAATATATATTTTTTTTAAAATTTTTTAGATTGATCTGTTTTTCCTTTCATTCTTTATTTTTTATAAAAAAAAGTTCTAATTAAAATTGACATAAAAAAGTTTGTTTTTAATGTATTGCCAAACTTAAAAAATAAAAATTTAAGAAAAAAGTGTTAAATTACCAGAACCACTTTATACAGATATAGGCCACAAATGAAACTGCAGCTACTCCTACTGCAATGACACCAATTACTTTGGAGGCTGCGGGTTCTGGATTTAAGGCACATCCGGCAGCAATTGCTGCTGATAAATAACCAACTGCCAGTAATGTATCACAGACTTTATCTTTTATAGATTCTTCACCATTGGATGATAGCGTGGTGTTATTTGTTAGATTTTGGGTGTTATTTAAATTTGTTTTATTTTCAGTTGAATTTATTGTTTTATTATTAGTTTCTAGACTTTCATTAGTTATATTATTGAAATTTGATAGTCCGGTACGGTTATTGTTTGTTTGATTATTATCAAATACCAAGGATTCCATTTTATTTTCATTGATATATGGCTGGTGTGTTTTATTAATGCTGGCCTCACTGTGGAATGCGTCCTTATGAGTTTGGTTGTTGGTAATATGTTGACTTGCATCTGAAAGATGATTTATATTTGATTTGGATTTACTTTTATCATCAAGAGTTAGATTTGCTTTTTTGATTATCAATGAGTGTTTGATTTTATGGAATAATAGATGTTGAGGGGTTTTTTTTGGAAAATTTCTTAAATGATTTAATCTTTACAGAACTCATATTCAAGAATCTGTTATTTTGCCCATGAAGATCATTACCATCTATTTTATTTGCCATATGGGTGGTTTTAGTTTTGTTTATGTTTTCAAATACATTAGTTGAATTAATATCAGTGCATAACTCATTTTCGGAACCTATTTGGACTGCTGCTGCAGGTTCAAAGCTCATAAGTCCTAAAACCATTACTATGGCCAAATATTTTTTATAAACCATTTAATATACCTCCTAAAATTTAATTTTCTTTAGCCCTTTTACATGTAAAAGTTTTAATATATAAATATTTCTAAGATGGAAAATTAGGAGGAATTTAAGAAAAAAATAATCCTTTAAAATAAGAACAAATAAAAAAAGACTTATTATATCGATAATTTAGGTTATAGATCAATAATTAGCAGATAAATTCTAAAAGGAGACTATAATAAATTTTTCATAGAGTTAATATGCTCTCTAAAATTTTTAATTAGGCATAAATATATTATTTAAAAAAAATAAGTGAGAATAACAGGTTCTAACATCAAAAAGATCTTCCCGCTGCATAAGTACCCTGCATTTCAGGCATTTTTATATCATTAGGTGCAGTGACATCTATTTTTTTCGTTAGTATGTCATTGTCTATGGCAAAATCAATCTGGCCCAAAAAGTGGACTGAATCTGAATCAACTGTTAAATCAATTTTTACATTAGAAAGATTCTTTAAAAGACTTTTCTTTTCCTGGAATAACACAGAAGCATCTACAATTTTAAATTGTAACGGAATTTTCTCTGAGTCAATATCAATAATTACGTTCTCTGAAACTTGAAAAGATTCCTGATCTTCTTGACTTCCAAGAATATTCACATATATAGAATCTAATCTAGCTTTATAATCAAATTTTACGAAATAGTAAATACTTTTCAAGTTTATATCCCCATATACAGTATCTTTTAGTAACTATTATATCTTTTTCATGGTATTTAATTCCAATGAATTAAAGATAAGGACCTAGTTATAACTTTATAATAAATAATCTAAACTTTAATCTGGTTTTGTTTTCATAATATCTATGATATGAAGCCTATTTAATTGGATTCAATTGTAATATTCAATGATTTACAATAAATATAGAATATGAATATTATGCCCTTAAGCTTGAATAATGTACTTTTACTAATAAAAAAAGATTTTAGGGAATATTATTCCCTGTAAAGTGAAATTATAAGAATTAACTTGAATTTAATAAAAATATGAAAAGATAAACCTAAATCAGCATATTCCTTTCACTTTTAGAAAATAAAGATTATTCAATTATTTCAGCAAATGCAAAATTTCTACGGGTAGAGTTAACTCTAATTTTAACTTCATCGCCTACTTTGGCGCCTGAAACAAAGACCACAAAACCTTCGATACGTGCAATTCCGTCTCCGTCTCTGCCGGTATCTTCAATCTTAACATCATATTCTCCGCCTTCTTTAATAGGGGCAGAATTATCTCTATCGTTGTTGTAATTATCTCCAAACAAATGTATCACTTCCAATTTTTTGCCATATAGGCAATATTCTATTGATTTTCAAAGCATATAAAGTAATGCATGCCAATTTCAATTTATTGACCATTTTTATTTATTTTTCTAAAATTTTGCTTATTTCTAACGTATCAATTATTATATTTATGGTTGGGATTTTACGATATTCACTTTTTTTCTTAGTATTCTGGAGATGAGTATCATCAGGATGATACTGAACATGTAAACCACAATGATCATGGCCATCACCTCATACTGATAACTGAAATTAGCCAGGGCCACCACAAAGGCAGCTGACGAATTTCTTATAGCAGTCCCCATACCCAGCACGGATCTAGTGCTGGAGGAAGGGCCACCCAATAAATATCCCGTTATAAAAGCAGCTAATATAAAAATTATAGCTGCTATTAAGGCCCCGGTACCAAATACGGTTAAAAAGTCCTGGTAGTTAAGGCCCAGATAAAGAATTACCACCAGAACTATAAATATGCTGGATAACTGGTTAAAAATAGGCTGAATTTTAGTAGCTATTTTATTGTATTTTGATTTTATGGTGGTTCCGATGATTAATGGTAAAAATATCAAAGCTATCAGGGAGCTAGCTATAGCTAAGGGATTAACAGAAACACCAGGCAATAAAAAGGAAAGCATCAGGGGTAAGTAGACCAAAGTCACCAGGGACAATATGATCATCAGTCCCGTCGCAAAGGCCATATCTGCCTTTATTAACTGAACGATTTTCAGCATGAATGGTGATCCGGCTCCAGCAGCCATTAAAATCAAACCAATGGCCAGGCCTTCAGGTAGCGGGATGAGCTGCAGTATAAGGTAAGTTATAAATGGAAGTATTAAAAAATTTGCAGCTAAAGACTTTAATATGAGGCCCTTATCTTTTAATGGTTCTAAAAATTGTTTAGGAAGAAAATTAAGCCCCATGGATAACATGGTGGTGACGATGTAGATTAAAACGCATAAATTGGCCAGTTGTTGTAAGATGACTTCCATAAAATAGCTCCTGAATTTATAATGATTTGATTTAAAGTAAAATAAGTTTATGTACTAATTTAGCACTCTAAATGGAATAATAATCATAAGCAATTTTTATTTCTTAATATGAAAATTAATGGGTTTTTAAGAATTTTACTTCACATAGGCATAACTTTATTTAATAGATACCAACCAATTATCTACTATTTTAGGTGTTTTACTAGTAACCAGTGGGTTATGGCTTTTTAAAGCTTTAAGAGAATAACTAATTTTCAAACAGGATTCTGTTTTAAAAATTCTTGAATATTCATTTTTGACGGTATTTTTAAATAAAATACTGAAATAAGGGGCCTTTTTTATTTTATTAATATTTTCACCGTTTTTTAATTTCAATTCTTTAATTTTAAATTTAGCAGTGCTAAGAGAGAACAACATCTGAAACACTACGGGTTGAAGTTTAACTGCATTATAAACTTGACTTGTTTATTGATTAGGTCACATTAGTTGTTATGAACTATTAAATTGTTTCATATGGTGGAGTTATTCTGGAAAAAAGTTCTCATTGTGGCTTATTGGTTTAAATAAACTCTCAACGAGTCATAACCATTAATGACCATTGAAAAACCTTCAAATAGAGTCCCTTTTGATTTAATAGGCACATATAGGTCCTTTTTTTGAATTTTAAATCAAAATATTTATATATGGAGATTAGATATAAGTTTCTCTATCGATGAAGCCTTTTCTATAATTTTTGACATATAGTCAGAGTTTTTAGGAATTATATGAGAATATAAAACTTCATCGATACGGAGGCGGTAAAATTAAGCGAAACTTACAAATAGTTTTCGTATTAACCCTTTGTTTAGCATTTCTAAGTACCAGTGCCATATACGCAGAAAACAATGACAGCGATTCATTATTAGATGATATAAACAGTCAAAATAACACTGATACCAACAACATAAACCTAAACAATAATAACAACGACACAAACACTCAAAATAGTTCTAATACTAACAACAACTCAAACAACCAAACCAACAACAATACCTCACCAACTAATGGTGTGGTAAATTCTAGTGAAGAAACTTCTGAGACTATGGCCGCTGGAGATGGAGATTCAGACAGCAATACTGCAAATGGTGCCATATGGGTAAGAGCTGAAGATATGGGAAAAATAGACTTTTCCCTGCTTACAGCCGGCGGAATCCACGACATATTTCTTATTCAAACTGCTTTCAATGACGCAAAATATAAGAATAACCTTACGGCTTTCTTAAATAATGCTGCATTAGCAAATATTCGGGTCAGTGCCTGGGTAATTTGTTTTTATGAAAACGGAGAATGGGTGGATCCATCAGGTCAGTATACTTACCAAGTAAAAACTGCATACAAGGTTGCCGTTAAAACACCATACAAATACTACTACAAAGCCAAAGTTAAAGTAGCCTATAAAAAGTGGGTTAAGTCCTATTATAGATCTTACTATAAGAGTTACTATCGATACAAGGGCAAACTAAGGTACACTTGGAAATACAAGTACCGATACAAATGGGTTAAAAAAACCTATTACAAGTACGTGTATAAAACCAAGTATGTAATTAAGTACAAAACCACCTATCAGACAAAATACAAAACAGAGACAAAAACAGGATATAATTCTAGTTATATTACTAGCTATATCAACAATTTAACCAGTAAAATCAGTAATTACATTAAAATTGATGGTGTGAACGGAATACACCTGGATTATCTCAGGTATCCTGGAACAGCCTATAAATACAATTATGGTACCTCTTCCATTACTAACTTTGTGTCGCGAGTAGCCAGCACAGTAAAAGCCATTAAGCCCAACGCTTTACTTTCAGCCGCTCTTATGCCGGAAACCAGTGTTAACGCGTATTATTATGGACAAGACTATCCTAGTCTAGGTAAATATCTGGATGTACTTGTACCCATGATTTACAGTGGAAACTACAACAAAGACGCAGCCTGGATAGGTTCAGTAACCAAGTATATAGCTCAACATTCAGGTAATGCACAGGTATGGGCCGGAATCATGACTTATAAGTCTGATGATGACTACACACATTTAAGTGCAACCGAACTACTTACTGACACACAGGCCGCTTTAGATAATGGTGCCAGCGGATTTGTACTATTTAGATATGGTAATGTATTAAACAACGATTTCTTCAACTATTCTGGAAATTTAGAGTTTAAACCCGTGGATCCTATAAACAATTCAGTAACAACTATAAGTTTAGCTAACATTAAAGCAGCTGCAACAAATGTTAAAAACTTTATAGAAACCAATCACCGACTACCCAGCTATGTAACCATAAGTAATATCCAAGTATCCATGAGTGAATTCCTCTACCTGATGAGTAACGCAATAATCAACTTAAACAACAACAAAAGCAGTGGAGTAGTATTTAAAGATTTATCTGGTGATCCTTCTCCAACCAGCAACTCTCTAAGTGGAAAATTGTATCTAAGTAGTTATGTGAGTCTGTCTAACAGCTTAATAAATTACATAAAAGCCAATGGTAAGGCACCTGCTACTATGAGCACTACTCTTGGAACCATACAATTCAGATCCATGGTTTATCACCTGGCTAAGATTATTGATTTCCATTCTGTGAATGCAAGATTACCATCGTATGTGACACTATCTGATACCGTATTTACTAGTACTAGTACTAGTGCTAGTTCCTCTAATGCATACCTGCAAGCTACTAAAAACTGCCAAGTCAATGATTCGACTATTAAAGCTCTGGCAAACAAATTGACCAGTGGATTAACTTCCACTCTGGCTAAAGCCACTGCTATATTTAACTGGATTAGAGACAACACCAGCTACAGTTTCTACTACAACACCAAGTACGGTGCAGTCAATACCTTGAAATATAAAACAGGTAACTGTGTGGATTTATCTCACCTTGTGGTTGCTGTATGCCGGGCTGCTGGTATTTCATCTAGGTATGGACACGGTACAGCTACTTTCACTAGTGGGAATGTATACGGACACGTATGGGCCGAACTCTATATCGACGGTGCATGGGTAAAAGCCGATGCTAGCAGTAATGGTAATTCTTTAGGTAAAATTACCAATTGGAATACAAATACTGTTGTAATGAAGGGAATATATACAGAACTACCATTTTAAGTTTAGAAAGATTTAATCTTTCTATAACTATTCTTTTTTAAAAGTAAAATACTCATTTTAATATTGATTATATATGATATAACCGGTTAAATTGCTATTTGTTGTCAGAATGTCCATTAAATTTTATTATAATTGATATTTTCATTAAATAAAGATATTTTTCACATTATTTGGATTTACACTACTTAAAAAGAATTTTATATTAATATGATCTAATTATATTAAGATTTTCTAATTTGCAATGGAGTGATTTTTAATGTCAGAATCTAATATTTTAGATAGATATTAATCTTTTCAAAATAGAAATATATTAAAATTTTTTATGAATATTATATTTTCAAAATAGAAATATTTCAAAATAGAAAAAAATTTATTGTATTAAAATATATATAATAACTATATTGAATGGTGTCAAGAAAAAAAATGTTTTCTAAAACATCAATACTCAATTATTTATTTTCATTGAGCCGACCACTCAACCAAAAACATTAAATAACCACACATAACTAGTTTTTTTTGACATAATCAATTAATGATTGGTTAATTATTGTTATTGGCATTGGGGGGAATTATTTTTGAAGGTAAAAAATTATAAACCAGTTTCTGTAATTCTATTTTTAATTTTAGCTTTAAGTATATCCATAATTGCTGTGGATAATGTGAGTGCTGCATCCACTACTCTTTATGTTAATGGAACATCAGGTGATGATAGCTACGATGGAACCAGCCCTGTTCCAGTGGATGAGCATATAGGGCCTAAGAAGAATATTCAGACCGCCTTGGATTCTGTAGCCGATGATGGTTTGATTCATGTATCTGAGGGAAAATACATGGAATCTTTAACTATTATAGTTTAGAACTTATTTTTTTATACTTTTTTTAGAAATTTTTTTATCCATT
>CAYUFT010000094.1:0-8228 GCA_964444115.1 uncultured Methanobacteriaceae archaeon | reverse complement strand
GAATTTGAATCCATATGAAATCACTCCATCCTTGCCTTCTTCTCTGATTCGTCTAAATACCATTTCCACTTCATCGCCGATTTTGACATCTTCCGGATTGCAATCCACTATTTGAGTAGTGACTTTTGCTCCTTCTTCTAATTCAACTATAGCAACCACATAAGGTGCTATTTCCTTAAATTCGTCAGTGGGAGTGGTAATGACGGAGTAAGTAAAAATTTTACCTTTTCCAGTTAATTGTATATCTTCCAGTTGCCCTTTTCTCCTACATTCCGGGCATATGATACGACTTGGGAAAAAAACAGTGCCGCATTGTGCGCATTTAGAACCTATTAGATTATAACGCTGTGGAATATGACGCCATGCTCTTACAGTATCTGACATATTAGTCCTCCATAATCTGATTTTGTATAAATAGTTTTGATTTAATTTGTAATATGAAATTAAATTCAAAGTTTTAATATATTTTCAAAATCGAAATTTTAATATAAATTTATTACTACTAGCTTATCTTATTTTAATTGAATTTAAATTTTAATATTCATTAATTTAAGAATTGTATATAAAAAATCCCGTATTAATTTATCTAAATTTCATTAGTATGAAATAATTTTTCTTCTAAATTACTCATTTAATCTTGGAAGTCATTATAATTAAATTCTTTGGTAGATGAAAAAAATAAATACCGATTATAATGCTTAAAAATAATTTTAAGTTTTATTTATAAGATTAAAACTATTTATAACATTCATTATTAGCTATTTTTTCATTATAATCCGTAAATTATTGTTTTTAGTTTTTTTGAAGTAATATTATTAAAAAATAAATTTGTTAATATATTATTTTTCTTATTATATCTTAAAATAGTAATACTTTTATATAATAAATAATAATTAATTAATATAATGTTAATACAAATTAAAAAATTTAACTAAAAATGGTGTGAGAATGGATAAAAAAGGTTATGTAATGACTGGAACGTCTTTTTTACTGATTTTACCTGCTATTTTAATTGCAATGACTTTATTAAGCTATGTTCATGGTGAAAACGAAATTAATACTCAGTCCATCCAATCAGATAACTTGAATTTAGCATCTGAAGATTTAAAAAGAAATATACCAATCTTAGCCAGGCAATCAATGGAAAATATATCATTTGAGATAATTGATAATAATAAAACAGTTGAAAACGGTCCAGAATATATAAAAAATCAATTACAAACAAAAATTGATTATTTAAGCTCACAGTATATAAATCAAGAAATTAATGTGACTTGTAAAGTTGATTCGATACAAACATCCCCCCAAGACTCTTTTTTTATAGAATTCAATAGCACCATCGTTCTAACTAAAGATGATTTCAGACATGAAGAACATTTATCTCAATTGGTTTCCATTGAAGGGTTACCAGATCCCCTTCCATACATTAAATGTCGTCCTTATGGAGAAATTAGCCATAATAGCACCATAAATCGTTATGGGAGTAGTTTAAGTAATTACTTGGCGAATAGTAGTGTTGAAAATGCAATTTTATATGAAAATGCAAGTTCATCATTTATAATTAAAAAATGTCCCTATGATCCCTATCTAAGCCATGGTTCCAAAAATACTATGAAAAATTGTCAGGAGAATGGATTTTATCATAATAGTGACGATGGTTCCTGTTATCTCTGCCGTTTAGAAGGAAAAAGCCTTTGTGTTCATTTTGGATTCGAAGTCTTTATCCGGCCATCCCCTGTTAAGTTTAATCCCCAAAATAATAGTTCACTTAATTTAGAAGGTCCTTGTTCCTCAGATCACGTTATTTATAGTGAAAACACCTATCCTGGTAAATCCATAGTTTATAAAATTGAAAATGGAACAAATTATTTTTTATTATTAGATGATGGTCATGCTTCCAAATATGGTGCGATTTAGACTTTATTTTAGAGGAAATAGGAAAATTAAGAAAAGTTTGAAAATGTGAGAATAATGAGTATCCAGATTTTAGGCCTATTCAAAAAAATAAAATCACAATCAATTCTAAATGATTCAAAAGGTTTTATATTTTCAACCGATTTACTGCTTTCATTAATCATAATAACTGTGATAATAGGAATTTCCGCTGATGCCATAGATTATAGTAATGGACATATGGGAGATCAGACTTCCAGAGCGACCCTTGAGCGTTGTACATTAGAAGCTGCAGATATACTTATTAAGACACCAGGATCTCCAGATAATTGGGAATCAATTTCTAATTTTGAGGAAATATCACCCGGACTGGCTCTAAATTATAATAATTCCACTACTAAGACTGTATCTAATACATTATCTTGGGAAAAAATAAATAATCTCACTCAAAATTATGAAAAACTCATAGAAAATAAGATTTTCCCCCCAAATATCAAGTCAAACATTATTATATATCCTCTAGATCCACGAATAAAACCAATGATCATGCATGAAGAAGCTATATCCTCTAAGTCTTCAGAAATAGTCGTGGTTAATCGAACTGTGCAATGCAATTTTTTTATTAATTACACAATAATGGTTATAGATTGGAACAAAAACAAAATAAATAATTCCCAAAACGTATCTAACACATTTAAATATTCACAATCAGATATCTGCCCTCATCAAGGATTAAATAGTATTATAAACCATAATTCTCCCTCAAATCAATCTCCTTCTAAAATCTGGGAATGCCATCATTTCAATAGCAGCGCGGATTATTTAGAAAAAAATGACTATTATTTAATCACTGATCCGTCACCTATTATTGAAAAATCTTTTTACTGGACTTTAGACACTGCAAATAATCTTTCTAATAAAAATAACTCTTTTAAATCACCTAATACAAATTTAAATAGTGAAATATCAAATTTAATGGGGAAAAAAGACAATGTAACGCTATGGATCCATGTAATTGGTCCCAAAACTACCATTAATTCTCTTAAAGTTTATTTAGTTGCTGTCCCTAAAAAAACGGATTCTAATTATTTAAAAGCAGAATATTTTAAGTCTCAGACATGTAATTTTATTTTAAAAACATGGATATCTGATTAAATCAGATTACATCAATAAATCTAATAAATATTCTAACAAGTTATTAAAAAATAAATTAAAAATTAATTATAAAAAAGAATGTTATATAATCGTTATTTGATTTTAGAAGTCTTAAAAATACATTCCCTTCGCAGTTTTAATAAATTTTTTTTCTTCTTTTTAAGGTCTTCAACATCATCTAAGATTTTAGGTAGTTTTTCCATTATACATTTAACTGTAACATCTTGGTGAATCCACTCACAGTCCTGACAGCTCCATACTCCCTTATCTTTGATCCAGTGCCCTCCTGTTGAAGCGTCACCACACGGATAAAAAGGGCAGTAGCAAAATGTGCAGTTTTGAGGATGATAATGGCAGGGGTAATACTCACATGACCTATTAGGCCCGTCTATATTTTCTCCATTCAGAAATTTCTCATAAAATTCTTTTGAAAGAGGGTGGATTGGTTGCTTAACCACATATCCTCGAGGAGTAATCATATGCCCATTTTCTACATAGGTAGTAGAATTACCAATGATTATTATGGTAGACATATCAATTTGATCTTCTGCTATGTTTTCTAGAGTTGTGACTATAATTTGAGGTGGTTGAGAACTACTTTTAACAAAACCTACTGTAGTGGCAGGATTTATAGTATTCTTGAGTATTTTAATAGCTTCTCGAAATGGTGATTTTCGGGTTTTGCTGATAGGATTATACAAAGCTATAACCATGTCTCCTAATGCAGCATGCTTAATTTTACGCTTAATTTCACTTAAAGGAGTTAATATGTCACTCAAACTAATAACTGCAAAGTCGTGTAGAGGTGCTCCTAACAAAGAAGCCCCATAGTTAGCTGCTGTGACACCCGGAATGATTTCAAATTGAACACCACTATATTTTCCCACTAATTGAAAGAAAACATTGGCCATGCCAAAAATTCCAGGATCACCGGAACTGATTAATGCCACTTGTTTACCATCCAGATGCTTTTGAATGGCCATTTCTACTCGGGCGATTTCATCACCCATTCCCTTTTTAATAATTTCTTTTCCATTTAATAAGTCTTCAATCGAATCAATATACTTTTTATATCCAATGACTACTTCTGCTTTTTCTATAGATTCCAATGCCCTCAGAGTTATATCTTTAGGTGAAGGTCCTATGCCTATAATACTAATCATGAAATTCGCTCTTTTTTTGATTCTGAATGTTGTTATTAGGGTTTACTGTGGTGTATTTCATCTAAACTGAATTAATTATTCAGTTATTGGTATACATTCTAGAAATTGAAACTATCTTAATGGAGCTCAAATCTATTAAGAATCCTTTGCTAGTACTATTAGCATTTGCGGTAGCTGTGATCATGAAATCAGCACTAGGAGTGATTACAATTTGTCCTCCACCAGTACTGTTACCACCAGTACTATTTTCTTTATAGCCCATTATAGTAAGGTTAACCGGGACTGGGCTTTTGCTTTGATCAGCAAAAGTTGTGGCATTGAGAGTTTTTATGTCCACTCCATCTAATTTAGCCTTAGTTTGAAGAGATTGAGCTACTAAATTTGTATTAGACATATTTAAAACATCAGGAGTGCCAGCTAATACTGTATTTACATCACCGCCTACATTAAAAATTGCAGAAATTCTGTCAACCTGCATGTTCATTAACTTTTCAATATCTGGGGGTTGTGAAGTAACTATAGTGTATGAACTAACTAATCCCACTTCAAAAAAAACTATGAAAAATACTAAAAAAATTATGAATTTCAAAATTCTTGACAAATAACCACCTTTTTGCTATGTAGAAGAGTTTAGATTATTCTAAATTAATATCAATAATGTGCAGTACTTTAAATAAGCATTATACGTCTTAAAACGTTTAAATTAAATGTTTAATTAATTTTTTAAATGCATCCTTTTTAAAAACCTGAAATAAATTTAGTAATAGATGTTATTGAATAATTGTTTAGAATTTATTTATAAATTTATCTTATAAATTACTACTCAGATTTACTATTTATATGATTGTAACTAGTATTTTATATAAGAATTTCTAACATTAATTATAGTTCACTAATTCAGATTTATTGTTAAAATATATTTAACTATTTATCATTTTAAAAATTAATTTAAAGATTATTATGAGTCAAAATATTCTACTTAAGTTTGCTGATGCTGGAATTTTAGTTAATGAAGTTGCTTACGATAAAATTAACTTATTAGACGACCCAGTTCATGTTTCTTCTTCATTAATTACAGATCTAGTTGGAAAAGGAATTAAAAAAAGGGATCTTGTAATTTTAACTGGAGACATGTTAGATCGTTTTTTAGAAAAAGAAGGTATAATAAGCCAATCAAAAGTTTCAAGTTCTGAATCTAACTCCACTAACTTTGATTCTAATTTAAAATTTGAATCAAGCATAAGCCCCCTGGAAATTCCAGTAATTGACACAGAATATTCTTCACTAGGTAATTATTCACCAGAAATTGATTTAGTTACTGAATCTGTTTCTGAAGCAGATATCAAGTCTTTAAATGTTCAAAGTAATGTGGAATTTGATTTCGAGATTATTCAAGATACTAGTAAGAAATCTTACACCAGTGGAGATATTAAGGATATGATTTCTTATTTTAATAGTAGATATGAAAAAATTAAAGGCATATTATCAAAAAGAAGGGAATTAAAAGGTTTTATCTCAATTACAGACACTTTTCAAACAAAAGATGAAGTTAAAATTATTGGAATGGTAAAAGATTTCCGAACTACTAAAAATGGCCATAAAATACTGGAAATAGAAGATGAAACTGGTGAAATCAGCGTTTTAGTGCATAATGATAATCACAAGCTATTTGAAAAGTCGGAAACCATTGTTAGGGATGAAGTTATTGGGATTATAGGAATTAGAAAAGGAAATTTATTTATTTCATCAGAAATTATTCATCCTGGAGTTCCAAGAATTGAAGAAAAGCCCATGAATTTTTCTGCTGTTTTTATATCTGATGTTCATATCGGCAGCCTCAACTTTCTAGAAGATGTATTTGAAAAATTTATAAAGTGGATTAATTGTGAATTTGGAAGTCCTGAGCAAATTGAAATAGCTAAAGATGTTAAATATCTCTTGGTTGCAGGAGATATAGTAGATGGAATTGGTGTTTACCCAAATCAAGATGATGATCTTAATATAAAAGACATAACTCGACAATATGAAGAAGCAGCCCGCTTATTTGGTCAAATCAGGCCAGATATAAAAATAATTTTTGCACCAGGAAACCACGACGCATCAAGATTAGCTGAACCCCAGCCAGCAGTTCCAGAAGAATATGCTAAGGCTCTTTACAATCTTAAAAATGCTGAATTTGTAAGTAGCCCAGCCATTGTAAGTCTTGATGGTATAAAAACTCTTATTTATCACGGCAATAGTTTTCTTGACATTACCATGAGTATTAAAGGATTAAGTCAAGAGAGATCTGACATTATTATGAAAGAACTTCTTGAAAAAAGACATTTAGCACCGATATATGGTGAAAGAACTCCTTTAGCTTCTGAAATAGAGGATTATTTAGTAATGGAAGATATCCCACATATATTCCATACGGGCCATGTCCATATTAACTCCTACAAAAACTACAAAGGAGTTCATATGATAAACTCCGGAACATTCCAGTCCCAAACCGATTTCATGAAACGGCTTAATATAGTTCCTACATGTGGAGAAGTTCCAGTGATTCATAGGGGTGAATTCAAGCTTTTAAAATTTAGTTAATGAGTATTAATTGATAAATTTTATGCAATTTATCTTTTTGTAATTGATTTTTAAATAAATAAATATAATTAATAGAATATTGTTTTAATAATAACAATATGGAGATATCTAAAATGAGTGGAAAAAATCTGGTAGAATCTGTAATAGACGCTTCAAATTATATTTTTAACAGAAAACTTGTCTCAGGTAAGGCAGGAAATGTTAGTGCTAGATTTAAAGACCATGAAATGGATATTGTAGCTATAACACCCACAGGTATTTCTTTAGCAGATATTAATCAAGAAACTGTGGTTTTAGTGGATTTAAATGGTAATTGTCTTTCTAGAGGACATCCTTCTTCTGAACTTTTCTTACATTTAGAAATTTATAAAAATAGGTCAGATGTTATGGGAATTGTACATACCCACTCTCCTTATGCAACCGGTTTTTCATTTTCCGATGAGAAAATAAGAAGATTAGAAGGTTTTGGTAAAATTAAAAAGCCATATTTAGAAGAATTGGAATATCAAAAACCAGGTAGTAGAGAACTTGCCCAGGAAACTGCTGCAAAAATGATTGATGAAGATGTTATTATATTAAAAAATCACGGCGTAGTAGCTAGTGGGATTAATGTAAAAGAAGCAGCTTCACTGGCGGAATTTGTAGAAGAAATAGCTAAAACCCAATTTGTATCCCACATTCTAAATATAAATAATAAATAATCTCTAAAAACTAAAAATAAATAAAATTCATGCATTTTATTTAAAAATAATAATTAATTATGTTTAGTACAATTAAATTTTAATTCTATAATAAATTATAATTATTTAAAGTTTATTTATTGTTTTTAAATTAATAAATAAGATTAAAATAGTAAGAATTTAATAAATTTAGTTCCGAATTGATTCTAATTCGCTTAAAATTTCCCAAATTAATGTTCTAGCATGAATCGGTATATTTGGGTCATTACTAATCTCATCGAGAATTGAAATCACAGTACTTGCTCTTACTGTAGAGTCTTCTCCTTCATTATTCAATATTTCATTTGATTCTTCTGCAGCCCTGCGTATATTACGTGGAACACTAGTATCTTCGGTTATATGTTTTAAAATATCAGAAACGCGATTAAATGCATCCTTACTCATAATAAATTCCTCCAAGTATAATTCCAAAAAAATTTAGATAATAGTTATATTCAATGTGCTTTATGTTACTTTATTTAAAAAGGTTTTGGTATTATTTTATTGGATTTTATAATATATAAGAAAATTTATGTATTAAAAATTATGTATTAAATATCAGAAACTGCAACTGCGATAGTAACACCCTTGAAAGCAGTCTTTTTAAATATTAATTTGGAATTATAACCAGCAATTAAAAGCGCTGCAGGTTCACATACTCCTTTTACTCCAAAAGTATTTTCTACAAACTCTGAAGGATGCATCTGTTCTGATT
>CAYUFT010000093.1:0-8299 GCA_964444115.1 uncultured Methanobacteriaceae archaeon | reverse complement strand
AGTTCAAGCGAAGACCTCATCTCCTGGGAAGATATTGACACTTTAAAAAGTGATTATTCAAAACTTAAATTAAAAGTTCCTAAACAAAATATAAAAAAGCTCCACCCGGCAGATATGGCCGAAATTATGGACCAATTAGGCCTAAATGAATCATTAACTATTTTAAATTCATTGGATGATGAGTCTGCAGCAGACGCTTTGGAGGAAATTTCCCCTGAAAGACAAGTATCATTACTCGAAGGAATGGAAAGTCAGCGAGCTGCTGAAATTCTGGATGAAATGTCTCCCGATGATGCTGCAGATGTTTTAGCAGATTTAACAGAAGAAAAAGCTGAAGAATTACTGGATTTAATGGAACCAGAAGAATCTAAAGATTTGAGGGAGTTACTGGAATATCCTGAAAACACCGCTGGTGGAATAATGACCACTGAATTTGCAGAAGTTAATCAAAAATTAACTGCCGGTGAAGTAATGAATTCACTTCGTGAGATTGCTAAAGATGTAGAAACAATTTATTATATCTATGTGGTTTCTAAAGATGAAGATCTGGTGGGAGTAACTTCCATGAGAGATATTCTCTTAGTAGATCCTGAAACCCCGGTTGCTGATTTTATGCATACCAACATCATCAAAGTGGATGTAATGGATGATCAACACGATGTGGCCCAGCAAATTGCTAAATACAATTTGATAGCTCTACCCGTTGTGGAAAATGAAAGCAAGTTAAAGGGCATTATTACAGTAGATGATGCTATAGATATTGTTCTTCCAACCGCATGGAAAAAAAGAGTTCCAAGGATGTTTGGAAGATAAATAAATAATTTTCAATTAAATTTTTAAATATTGATTCAAAAATAAATTACACTTAGGTAAAGACGTAATTTAATTTATCCTAGGATTTATAGCATATGGTATCTTTTTAGCCTAATATCATTCTGATTTCAAAAATTTAAAAAATTGCAAATATAATTAATAATTTTTTAAATTAATTTTAACTTATAAATTAATATTTAAATCAATTATAACCGTGATAACTATGGATTTCCGTATTTTTAGCCGTAGGATTCTTAAAAATCCTTTCATCATCAGCTTTATAATTTTTCTCTCAGTGATGGGGCCCGGCATAATTACTGCAAACGTAGATAACGATGCTGGAGGTATAACCACTTATTCACTGGCCGGTTCACAGTTTGGTTATAGTTTATTATGGCTATTTATTCCCATGATAATAGCATTAGCTGTTATTCAAGAAATGGGCGTAAGAATGGGTATTGTAACGGGTAAAGGATTGGCCGATCTCATTCGTGAGAAAGTAGGAGTTAAATTCACATTCTTAATGATGATAGCACTTTTACTTGCCAATTTTGGTAATGTGTTGGCTGAATTTTCAGGAATTGCCGTAAGTACAGGGATCTTTGGTATTCCACGAGTTATAGCCTTACCCCTGGCTGCACTATTTGTATGGCTTTTGGTAGTAAAAGGAACTTATAAAAGTGTGGAAAAAATCTTTTTGTTAGCTTCTGCTCTTTATTTTTCATACATCATTGCGGGATTTCTGGCCCAGCCTAACTGGGGATTTGCTGCCCAAAGTGTGATAATGCCCCAGTTAACCATTAGTACGGCATATATAACCATGGTAATAGGGATGGTAGGTACTACTATTGCTCCCTGGATGATGTTCTATCTCCAATCCTCCGTGGTAGAAAAAGGAATTAGTTTAAAAAACCTGAAATATTCCAAAGCAGATGCGGTTATTGGAGCTATTGTAGTTAATATTGTGGCCTTTTTTATTGTTTTGGCCTGTGCTGCAACCATATTTAGTAGTGGAATAGAAGTAAACGATGTTGCCGATGTTTCTAAAGCACTGGTTCCTCTGGCCGGGCAATATGCCAGTATATTATTTGCTTTTGGTTTTTTAAATGCTTCTTTATTTGCAGCCAGTATATTACCTCTTTCTACAGCATATTATGTTTGTGAAAGTTTAGGTTTTGAAGCTGGAGTCTCCAAAAGCTTCCGGGAAGCACCCATTTTTCACGGATTATATCTAGGATTGATAATATTAGCAGTTATAATAATCATGGTTCCCAATGTGCCTTTATTATCCATACTTTATCTATCCCAAGTAGCTAATGGATTGCTTCTACCATTTGTACTGATATTAATGCTTTTAATCATTAATGATAAAAGTATAATGGGTGAACATGTTAATTCCCGATTATTTAACTTCGTTTCCATTGCTACTGTTTTAATTGTAATGGGCCTAAGTATCGGACTGGTAATAAGTATGATAGCCTAGAATTAACTATTTTATTCTGTATTCTCATTAAAAAACATCACAAAGTAGAATATTATATTTTTATTTATTTTTAGTTTGATTTTTAAGTTTTATAATAAAAAATAACCGACTAATGAGAGATATTGCTGTGAAAATAACTATTAAAATTAATAATATGTAATTTAAATAATTATTATGGAATATGTCGGCGATAAGGGTTATGAAAATAACTAAAAATAGGAAAGCTCCATAATATTTACCAATGGGATCATAAACTGGAACCTTAAATTTAGAGGTAATTATAAACTGTAAAAACATGATTATAATCAGAATCAGAATCCAGTAAGGATAAATTCCATTTATAGTAAAGGCCACGAATCCAGTTAAAATTAGTATTAAATCAGCAGTTATATCTAAATAAGCTCCTAAAGGAGTAACTGAATCAAGTATTATGGCAAGATAACCATCAATTGCATCAGTGGCAACGGCTATAATGTATATCACAATAGACAGAATTAAATTATTTTCCAAAAATACTATTAAAAACAAAGGTGCTAAAATTATCCTTATAATAGACACTAATGACGGAATTGCATTTTTTAATCTTTTATCTAAAATCATTTGACCCAATTTTTATATAGGATGTTTATTTTAAATATTTTCCGAATTAGTTTTAAATTATTAAAAAAAAGTATAGGTCTTAACTAAATTAAAAATTATTAAAAAAAAAGTGCATAAAAAAAAATATATTATACCAGCGTCTTTTTCACTTCAACTGGCATTTTGCTATTCTCACATATTTCAAATACATGGCCGCATTCACCGCATTTAACAATACCCACCGAACCTTGTGGTATATGTGGAATATAAAAAGCATCTTCACTGGAACTGGAATTCCTTCTTCTGGATATTCTTTTATCTTTGCAACCACATTCTGGACATTCTTGATTTAGATTTTCGCATTTCATTTTATCTTCCCCAACCAAAATTATTTTTTTAATAAATTCACCAACTAAAAACTAGTTCGTGTATTATCGAATGTACTATATTATACGAACAATAGTATTTAAAGTTTACTCTTTATAAAAAAATGAGTAAATAATCATTAAAATAATAGGAAATTTTGAAAGGAAATATAATAAAAGAGAATAAAAAGAGTTTAAAGAGTTTAAAAGAGAAAACCCCAAAAATAACTTATTTAATCTTTAATCAGAATTTGATCCCCTGATTTAATTACTCCACCTTCTAAAACCACAGCAAATATCCCTTCACTAGGCATGACGCAATTTCCAACCTGGTGATAAATAGCGCAGGGAGTGTGGCATTCTTTTCCAATTTGAGTAATTTCCAAAAGAACCTCTTCCCCGGCCTTCAGTACGGTACCAACAGGAAGAGATTTGAGGTCAATATCAGTAGTGGTAAGATTCTCAGCAAAGTCTCCAGCTTTAACATCCAGGCCCTGAGCTTTCATTTTATCAATACTTTCCTGGGCCAGTAATGATATCTGACGGTGCGAATCACTATCTGCGTGAGCATCACCTTCCAGTCCGTGATTTTTTATAATATGGCCCTGATTAATGTCCTTTTTCTTGGTTTGTTTTTCATTACTGATACAAACTGCAATTATTTTTCCCATTATATCTACCCGTGATTAATATTAAAGCATTAAATATTCCGAAACTCAATTTAGAGTATTGATTATAAGTGAAATATTATTCTCACTCACCATATTTTATATTACTAATAATCTATTAGAATATAATAATTTTATAAAAATATTACTATTGTTATATATAAATTCATTCCATTTAACTTTCAAATAGATAAGAAAAATCAAAATATAAGTTCAGTGAGCTAATAAACTTAAATCCATTATTTAATAAAATATATACTAATATTATATACTAATCTTGATTTAAATAGATAATGATGTTTTCAGAACAGTTCATATTCATTGGTTCCTTATTGCTTTTTCTAAGCATAATAATAAGTAAAACTTCTAACCGAATTGGAATTCCTTCATTAATATTTTTCCTTTTAATTGGGATGTTAGCCGGTTCTGAAGGGATTGGAGGGATTTACTTTGACAATCCATTAATAACCCAGTTTATAGGCATAATTGCATTAGTGATCATCCTTTTTTCCGGAGGTTTGGATACTAAATCAAAAGACATTAAACCTATACTGGGGAGAGGAATAGTGCTTTCCACAGTGGGTGTATTTGTCACTACAATACTATTAGGGTTTTTTATTAATTTCATCACCCATTTTTCACTTATAGAATCCTTTCTAATAGGTGCCATTGTTTCATCAACTGATGCAGCTGCAGTATTCTCCATATTTCGTTCCCAAAAACAAAAATTGAAAAATAATATTGAGCCCACTCTCGAACTTGAAAGTGGAACAAACGATCCTATGGCCTATTTTCTGACAACCACGTTGATATTTCTTATTTTAAATCCTACAACATCACTCTGGTCCACATTCCTATTACTTATACAATCCATAGGGTTAGGAGTAATAATGGGAGTTATTTTTGGAAGAGGATCAAACAAACTTATTAATAAAATAAATCTCCCTATACCGGGGCTTTATCCAGTTCTTACTATATCCATAGCATTTTTGACTTTCACTGTGACCTCTTTTATGGGAGGTAATGGTTTTTTAAGCGTATATATTACGGCTTTAATACTTGGAAACAGAAATTTCGTTAATAAAACAATCCAAACACAATTCTTTGATGGATTAGCTTGGTTAATGCAAATAATCATGTTTTTAACTTTAGGACTTCTGGTTTTTCCTTCTCAAATTATTCCAATTATGGGAATAGGAATTTTAATATCCTTTTTCTTAATACTAGTTGCCCGACCAATTGCTGTATTCTTATCTCTTTGGCCATTTAATGTAGGAATTAAAGATAAAACATTTATCTCATGGGTAGGAATTAAAGGAGCAGTACCCATTATTTTTGCCACATATCCTATAGTATCTGGAATTGAAGGTGGAGATATGATTTTTAATATTGTATTCTTTATTACCATAACTTCAGCATTAATACAAGGATCAACCATCAATTTATTTAGTAAGCATTTAGGCCTTGTAGATTCCAAAGAAAAAGAAAAAGAAGAAGAAGAAGAATGATCTAATTAAAAAAATAATATTTTCTATAAAAGTCAATACAATATAAAATATAATAAAATATAATATTATTAAGCTATTTAATCATATTTTTCATATAATATTGCTAAAAACTAAAAACCCTATCAAAATGGATCGTTGCACCTATATGACATTAATCAAATACCAATGTTTTGAATACATTAATAGCATCAATTTGGATTAAAATAACCGCCATCTAACTTCGCTAAACTCGACTATAACGAATATATGATTAAAATCAATTTTTTATCAATGTTTTGATATTGATTAGTTGAAATAACACTAAAAAAATATTTTAAATGTTTTATAATTTATTTTCAAATATTTATTATCTGGAAATTTTTTTGTAGATATTTATGAATAAATTCTGATGATAAAATGAAATCTAAAAAAATAATATTTAAATTTAAAATTTAATTCTTAAAAAAAATAAAAAATAAAAAAAATAATGTAAGTAAAATTATTTACTTACTGTAGCTGCTTCAGGAGAAAGTTTACTATCATTTTCATTCTTTAATAAATCGATAGCAATCTCTGCAACTCTTTCACCAGAGACTAGCATTCCACCAAAGGTAGGGCCCATTCGAGATTGTCCAAAGGCGGTTGCAACTGCCATTCCAGTGACTAAAACCCCAGGGAATACTTCCTGAGTGTTTTCAACAATGGCATCTTCTGATTTTTCCACCCACATAGGAGAAAATCCTTCAATATCAACCAGGCCTCTTTCTTCTAAGGAACTGACAACCACTGCATCGTGTCCAGTAGCATCAATTACCAATTTAGATTCAATAGCAACCGGGTCAACACAGGTGATAGCTCGGGGAAGAGCAGAAACCGGAGTCCAGTTAATAACAACACCAGAAACTTTTCCGTCCCTTAAAACTACATCGTCAAATTTGGTCATGTTGATAACTTTAACCCCAGCGTCACAGGCACTGGCAATAAGTTTGGAACAGGCATGAGGCCCATCAGCGACATATAAACCTTCTTGAAACTCTTTGTAAGGTACTCCAATTTCATCAAGGATTTTTTGACCTGGAGCTCTGACCGTGAGTTTATTCATTAAATATCCACCAATCCAGAAGCCTCCACCTAGATAATTGTTACTTTCAATTATTAGAGTTTTAACACCGGCTTCGCAAAGTTTTTTAGCAGCATATAGTCCACTAGGGCCTGCACCTATTATAATAACGTCACTTTCAATGTATTCTATAAATTCTTCAGCAAATTCAGAAACAATAGCTTTAGTTACATCCTTTTCAGATGCGCTAGAAAATATAACCATTTTTCTACCTCCAAAATTTTCATTTTTATTATAAATGAACTTGAAATTAACTCTGTTAAGTTATGAATTAAAAAAATTTAAAATTGAGATATAATTAAAATTTTAATTCAATAATATTGTCAAATACATCATCCAGATCTGATTTTAGATCAAGATCCTCTTGAATTTCCAAAGTCTGCTCTAAATTAGCATTGGTTTCAGGATATCGAGGCGCGGCTTTACATCCACTATCGGGAAGGGTTGAAATAGGAAAAGTTCCAATTTTTCTACCAATATTCTCGATTTCCAACTTGTCCAATCCGATTAATGGACTTAAAACTGGAAGATTAGCCGAGTATCTGGTGGCTAAAATATTAGGGAGTGTTTGAGAAGCTACTTGTCCCACACTACTACCATCAATAATGGCCAGTGCTCCTTCTTTTTCTGCAAGTTTTTCTGCAACTTGATACATCCCACTTTTACAGAAAACACAGGTCATTCTCTCTGGTGCTTCATCCTGGCATTTTTTCAGATAATCTCCATATTTTGCCTGGTAAACTTTTAATTTAGAACCTGAAGCATATTCTTTTAGTTTTTTGGCTATTTTTAAAAGCTTTTCAGATGGTTCAGTAAAGGGTTGATTATTAAAGTTCAATATAGTCACATCACAGCCTCTTTTCATCATGAGATAGGTGGCCACTGGAGAGTCAATTCCTCCAGAAACCAGGGCAATTACTTTGCCTTGAGTACCCAGTGGCATTCCTCCCGGTCCTTGTAATTTTTCGTGATATATGAAAGTTTTATTTTCTCTAATTTCTAAATAAAGAACAAAGTCCGGGTTGGAAAGGTCAACCTTTGATTCAGTTTTTTCAAAGAAGGCTGAACCGGCAAAAGCAGCGATTTCTTGACTGCTAAAATCATGGTCTCCAACTCTTCGAGCCCGAATAGCAAATGATTGTTCTGGAGAGAATATTCCTTCTTTTAATAAGTTTTCCACATATTCCTGAACCTTAATTTTAATATTTTCTTTGGTGGTTGTGGTTTCCACTGCTGGTGAAAAGGAAACTATCCCAAATATTTTGTAAAGCTTTTCCAGGGCTGATTCAATGAGGTTTGCAGTTTCTTCATTTTTATTGTCTTTATCACGAGGATAAAGTAAAAATCGGCCACCATCATTAATAATTTTACCATCTAAAGATGCGTGAATATTATAAATCAATTTCTTTTCAAATCTTCTTCTAACAGGTGGGCTTTTAACCCCAATTTCCCCGTATCTCAGTAATATCAAATCATATTTCATATAATCCCCTCATAATTAATTAAATCACATTAATTCATGTTTAACATTAAAAATAGAAAAATACTAAAAAATAGAAATTTATCCTCCTAAATCATTGGTAACTTTTTAGTTATCCTCCATGAATAACCTGGATTATTTTAACTTCATCCCCTCTTTGGAGAATAGAGCTTTCCAAAACTATCCTTCCGTTTTGAGTAACTACTACTTCCACAGGATTTATACCCAGCTGTTTTAGCATTTCTTCTACAGAAATATCTTCTGCTTCAAGTTGAATTTCTGAGTCCTGGAAGTCTATTTTCAT
>CAYUFT010000092.1:6513-8418 GCA_964444115.1 uncultured Methanobacteriaceae archaeon | reverse complement strand
AAAATTACGGCACCGATCCAATCAATCCTCCCAATAACATTGTTAGTTTCTTCATCCCAGCTAAGGTTATAGACTCGACTTACAATAACACCAATTAGAAGGCCCATAAGTATTCCACCAGTAGAAAATAAGATGTTAAATCTACCATTTAACACTTCAAATACTATCAAAACTAGCAGGATAAACATCACAAGTAAGTAGTTTCTAAGTCGCTTTATAATACGACTATCAATATTTTGAGCTTTTGAATAAGATTCTTTTCTTTTTTTTTCATTTTTTTTATCCCTAGGCATTGAAAGTAAATAGGGTAAAATTTCTACGGAAAGAATAAGTTAATGGTTAATATAAGATGAATTATTGTCGAGAAGCCATTTTTAAGATTAGAAATCATTATAAATGCTATAGCCCCCAATTTCATTCTATTTAGCTCAAAATTATTATTTATTTATTATTTGATTTTTCCAGTTCATCTATTTTTTTCTCTAATTGTTCCATTTTTTTGAGTACTTCATCTATTTTTTTATCATGACTATCCAAATTGCTCTCCAGCCTTTCTGCAGTTTTTCCAAGTTTATTAGATGCTTTATTGCTCGCTTTTCGGAATATTTCAATGAAAGAAAAAGCTAAAGTAGCTGTTACTAAACTTACATAGCCCATACCCGAAAATATCATTATTACACCTATAATTTGGCCAATAAGTGTAATTGGAACTATATCTCCATATCCAGTAGTGGTCATAGAAACCAAGGAATACCAGATAGCAGACTCATAGCTAGTAACTTCCGGATTAACTCCTCTTTCTACTAAGAAAAATAGCAAAGAACCTATTATGAGGACTAATAATAGTACAAAAGTCGCATAATCTAATTTAGTTTTTTGGGGATATTTTCTGACATTTTGTGTAGTAATTTTCAAAACTTTCAAAAGAGCATAAATTCTTAGTATTCCAATTAATCCAATAATTATTTTATAATCCAGTAAATGGAAAATGTTGAAGCTTATGAAGAACAATGGAATAGAAGCAATAATATATACCCAGTTTTCACGGATAAATTCACTTTTATTCACCGTATTTCCTATAATCCTGAAAAAGACAAAATCAAACAAAATAATAATGCATATAATCAAATCCCATATACCAAAAGAATATATTGAATCAGGTTTTATTCCTACCGCGAATCCTATAGACAGCAAAACCAGGAACATTATTTCAATTATTATCAAAAAGGACAATAATGCTTCAAAAATTACTTTATAGTGTCGATCCATTTTTCACACATCACTAAAAGGTAGTGAGATACCAGATAAATTTGATTCATATGATTAAGTTAAATTTTTTAATAACCCGAATTCACAATTAATGTCCTCAAAATCAATTGAAAAAAAATAGGGCTTGTAAATATTTATTTTTATTATTTATTTTTATTCTAGTTCTGCTTCTGGCATTAAAATTTGGAATATTCCATTGATTATTAAGAAAATTCCGATTAAAAATGCTAGATATAATGGATTCAAAGCATACATACCAATTATCAAGTATAAAATACCTAGAATAATACCTGAAAGACCACCCCATCTACCAGCAGGGCCTTGACCAGATATAAGGGCAATTATACCTGCGATTATTAAGAAAAATCCGCCGATGTAAATTACCATTCCGACTAATACACTAAATGCGAGTATTTTTCCAAATAGTCCTATACCTACGATTAGGCCAATAATTCCAAGTAATAATGAAGCTATGCTAATTCCTTTATTGGTACTCCATGCTCCCATACCCATAAAAATTAACCATATTCCAATAAATATAATTCCAAATCCAGTTAGAACACTAAGTGTAAATACACTGAACATGGGAAATGCCATGACTAATAAACCTAAAATAATTGCTAAAATTCCAGACAA
>CAYUFT010000092.1:0-6413 GCA_964444115.1 uncultured Methanobacteriaceae archaeon | reverse complement strand
GACCAACTATTTATAAGAATTAATTAAAGAGGGTCAGAAATGAAGTATTTTAATTCAAAAAAGAAATTTATCTTAATATTTTTTTTAGCGTTGATTTTAATAGCCGTCGCAGGATTTACATATTATGTTTCTGATTATTATCCTGCAGATAATACTGCCCTTTCTGCACTTCAATCCACGGCAGCCTATTCTGTAGAGAATACCGCGGATTCCATTACATTCACTCCCACCGGGAACAAAAGCGCTACGGGAATAATATTTTATCCCGGAGGCAAAGTTCAAGCCGAATCCTACGCAACTTTAGCTTCTAAACTAGCTGAAAATAATTATACAACAATTATTGTAAAAATGCCATTTAATTTAGCAGTTTTTGGAGCAAACAAAGCAGATTCAGTAATAGCAGACCATCCAAAAATAAAAAAATGGGTCATTGGAGGCCATTCCCTAGGAGGTGTTTTTGCATCAGATTATGCTGTGAATAATCAGCATAAAATCCGTGGGGTGATATATTTAGCTGCATATCCATCAAAAAATGCATCAAATGACACTTTTAAAGCATTATCTATAAGAGGTTCCCTAGATGGACTAAGCAAAGAGCAAGATATTTCGGATAATAAAAATAAATTTCCAGCCAATACTACTTTCATTACCATAAATGGGGGTAATCACTTTAATTTTGGTAATTATGGAATCCAAGCTGGAGATAATAACAGCACCATCACCCGGGAAGAGCAGCAGAAACAAACCGTAAATTATATAATTGAATTTATTAACAACCTTTAAATTAATTTTTTTCTATAAATTTTTCGGGCACATCTTAAATCATTTATATCCAGAAATATGCTCATAAAATAATACCAAATAAATTCTACTAAAAGAAATTTAAAAAGAATTAAAAAATATTTAAATTTTATTTTAAAATTAGTTAAAAAAAGATGGGAGAACCTATCAAAAAGGCCAAGAACACAACAGACATTCCTATTTTAATCTGTTTAGAAATCTTTTTAGTAGTTTGGGTGGATTGATCCTTTAAAATCAGAACAGAACCTCTTAAAAATATCACAATACCCACTGCTAGAACTATAAGATACAAAATGCTAAATATTCCCAAAAAATATAGCACCGGACTGATCAAGCTGGCTAAAATCATGAAAAATGCGGCTATTATTGAAGAAACTTTTTTTCCATAAACTATAGGCAAGGTAGAAGCACCTTCCATTTTATCCCCTTCCATGTCTTCCATGTCCTTAACTATTTCCCGGGCCATGGTCATTAAAAAGGCAAAAAATCCAAGATAAATCGAAATAGTTAGTTCATTAACCACTACACCACCCAATACAAAGCTCATGCCTGTTAAAAATGAAATACTTATATTTCCTATTAAACACTTAGTTTTAAGGCGGTAAGCATAATAAACCATTAATAAAGAACTGAAAAATACAATTATTCCTGGAAGAAGACCAATTATAAATCCGATTATTATGGCCACTACAAAAAGCAACAAAGAGTAAATTCCCACAGTTTTTAGACTTATTCTGCCAGAAGGTATAGGGCGCTCAGGTCGGTTTATGGCATCTATTTTATGATCAAAATAGTCATTAATTGCATTTCCAGCACCCGTAGATATAAAAACTACAATTCCTGCTAAGAATACATTGAAAGTAAACTGTCCACTGATTACTGCCATTAAAACTATGGTAATTACCGCCATCATGGCATTGAAGGGCCTTAATATTTCTAAATACGCATTCATTAAAACACCATTAAATTAAAAATAATTTAGAGAAATAATACATTAAATTACAATTATCATCCTAATTTCTATCAATTTTTACCTAAAGTTTTCATAATTTCTTAAGGTCGTTTCATTATAATAAACTTCATAATTTCTATCATTACCCATTAACTTTTAAATATTGTGATATTTAGTGATATTGTATCAAAATCAAATCCAAATTCACTTATATATTGAACAACTTTATAAATTCATGGTACAAAGTGATTTATTAGGATTGATATTTGTTTATGGTTATGTAGCTATTTTACTTTTAGTATCAGAAAAATTATTGAGTAAGTATCCTACCTTCAGCCGAAAGTTCGTTCATATCATGGTAGGTAATGTTTTATTTATTTTACCAATTTTTGCCACCATGGAAGCAATGGCTTTCCTGGCAGCAGCACCATTTGTAGTTTTAACATTTTTAATGAGTCCATATTCACCTATTAAGCTGAATCATAAGGTATCCAGTTCAGGGCATGGATTAGGTCTGGTTTATTATGCCATTGCCTGGACAATCCTGGCATTATTCTTCTTTGACCAGCCATGGATCATTGCCGTAGGTATTGCTGCCATGTCCTATGGGGACGGTTTAGCATCGTTGATTGGAGCTAGATTTGGTAAACATAAATACAACCTTTTAGGAGATACCAAAAGTATTGAAGGATCTCTGGCCATGTTCCTTGTCTTAATTTTTGCCATTGCAGGAGTTTTAACTTACTATGGACAGCCAATTAGTGCTCTGACAATTATTATGGTTTCTTTAGTGGCAACTTTGCTGGAAGGAATTACGCCGAAAGGTTTAGACAATTTAACTGCGTGCTTTGGGGCTGTGGCAACTTTTATACTAATGGGAATACTATAAATTTTATAATAACCATATAAAATCGATTTAACGAATATAAAGAATACATATGCAGAAATTATTATAGAACATAAGGTGTATAAATGCGGTTCATAGTCATAGATGGATTAGATGGTGCGGGAAAAGATACCCACTCTAACCTAATTGTGGAAAAATATGTTTCTAAGGGTGAGAATGTAGTTTTCCGTTCCCACCCGGAAAGTGACAATAAATACGGTATTAAAGCTAAAGAAGCACTTTTAGGTCAGGGAAAAAAGAATAAAATCAAAGCTGCATTTTATTATGCCGCAGATGTTATTAGATCACTTAGATTATATTATGGAAAATCTGACACACTAATATTCTCAAGATACTTGATGGGAGTCACCTATTTACCTTTAAATTTAGCCAAAATATTTTATTTTGTCTTAGAAGCAATACTACCAACATCGCGTTACATGTTTTTCCTAGATGTAACCCCCGAAGAGTCTCTGAGACGCGTTTCTACCCGAGAAGAAACAGAAATGTTTGAAAATCTTGATGATCTTAAGAAAGTGCGTTTTAAGGCCCTTAAATTTACTAAAGGATGGTATGTAATCAATAGCTGTGGGCCCGTTGAAAACGTTCAAAAACAAATAGATATCATACTGGACGATCTTGACCAATATTAATAATTAAATTTAATAATATTTCTAATTATGATTTAAGCTAATGTATTAAAGCATTATTATAAATTAATAATATAAAACAAAATTTTATTGCTAATTAAAATCAAAATAAATAAACATGCCATTTCCAAAACTTTCTAAATTGGGAATAATGGGAATTTTAATTATAATTCTTTTTTTATCGATTCCAATGGCCTTTGCTCACCAGCCCCGCCTGGAAAGTGCCAACACCACCATTGACAATCCAATTGTTGTTAAAAATCCCGAAATATCGCAGGCTTTTTACGGACAATTAAATGGAAATCCATCTTATTATAAAATCCAGAACAATGCATCTTTTAGGCTGTGTGTTAATATCCTGGTTCCAGATATTCCTGGAGCAAGTAGTCAGTTAATTTCAGTGCAAATAACTGATTCTTCGGGTAAAACCATAGGACTATTAGATGCCAAAAATAGTACTTGGACTCCATATTTTGAAGAATTTGGTGGTGATTACTATCTTAAAGGCCCGGAATTTAACCAGACCCAGCCGGGCGGAACTTATTACATTAAAGTTTTCAATGACAATAACCAGGGAAGATATTCATTGGCCATAGGAGATATAGAGTCTTTTCCACCGGCTGAAACCATAAGTACACTATTTTTATTACCTCTGATTAAAGCTGAGCTATTCAAAGTGCCAGTAGCTGAATTATTCATCCAATTTTTAGGGTTGATTCTGGCCATGGGAACATTTATAGTACTTTATGTTCTCCTTATAATGTCTCGAAAATCAATTGCCACCTTAGAAATATCAAAAGCGGTTTACAATACAATAAATCCAATAATGTTAATTGGAGTGGGTATTACTGCCATTATGTGGATTATAACCTACTTTAAAAACACATTTAATATATTAGGGATAATTGAAACAATTATACTAATATTGATACTTTTAATGCATTTGAATCTGAATTCTAAACTAAAAAAGGTGTCTTCAGAAAAAATACCAAGCAAATTGAGCACTTTACTCTTAGTATTCTGGATTGTGTTTTTATTTTTGAGAATAGTGCTAATTCAAAGTTAATTCTGAGACTATTAATGATAGATATAAAATTAAATTTTTTTTATTTTTTATCAAGTAATAAACTATTTATTTAAATTATATCAATTATTTATTAATCTATAAAATAGCGATTTGTTGTTTAATTATTGATTAAATTTAAATATAACCCGTGGAGGCCATATTATAAGTCCTATAGAATATTTTTTATCCGTGCTGGGAGTTTTTTTATTAGGTGTGGTTGAATTATGGGTAGCCATTCCTGCGGGCTTTGCTTTAAACCTTAATCCAATTATAATAGGTGTAGCCAGTTCATTAGGGGCCATTTTGGCAGCATTTATAGTCATTGTGCTTGGAGAAAATATTAGAAACAGGATTTTAAAAAGTGTCAATAAACCAGAAAGTAGTAGAGGAAAGTTATTAAGAAAAATATGGAATAAATACGGAATAATAGGCCTGGGTCTACTTTCACCATTATTATTTGGGGCTCCCATTGGTGCAGCCATTGGAGTTGCTTTAGGAGCACCTAGAAAGCGTCTTCTTTTGTGGATGAGTGTGGGAATAATAATTTGGACAATTATCCTTGTAATTTTAGTTTTACAGGGAATTAATATAGCTTCAACATTTGAATAATCAAATGCTGTAAAAATAAAATTAATCTTTAATTTATATCCTATTTATTATTTTATTGATTGTTTTGGCCAATATTATTCAGTAAATTAAGATAAAGTAATAAAAGTTCACATTTAAACCTCAAAAAACTATTCAAACAATATTTTTGAGGATATTTAGTTTAAGCAAAAGATTTAATAGTAAAATATCTAAATTAAAAAGAAACTGCAGTAAAAGTTATAGGAATATCGAAATTAATTCTAAATAATGAATTTATAATAAAATTAATATGAAAAATGAATAATGGTTAGATTAATAAATTCATATAAGTATTAAAAGATTATATATTTCCCTAAAACTAAATAAGAACAGATTTATTATATTAAGATTATATATTCCTAAACTCAATATAGTATATTGATTAATAGTGACCAGAAATATTATTTTGTGCTTAATCACATTTTTTTAAATTAGTTTAAAGGTGTTTCAATTGGATAAAATAAAAATAGCGATAATCGGTGTGGGTAATTGTGCAAGTTCCCTCATCCAAGGGATACATTATTACAAGGACAAAAAGAGCGATGACGCCATAGGACTCATGCACTGGGAAATAGGTGGCTACCAACCAAAAGACATAGAAGTAGTAGCAGCTTTTGATGTTGACAAGCGAAAAGTTGGAGAAGATATAAGCAAGGCCATATTTGCCAAACCCAACTGTACAAAGGTATTCTGTGACCAAGTACCAGAAAGTGGAGTCATTGTATCCATGGGGCATGTCCTAGACGGAGTGGCTACCCATATGCAAGACTACGGAGATGATTACACATTTATAAAGGCTGATGAAGATCCAGCTGATGTGGTTAAAATCTTAAAAGAAAGTGGAGCCGAAATACTATTAAATTATCTACCAGTAGGTTCTGAAGAAGCCACCAAATTTTATGCGCAGTGTGCTCTGGACGCTGGAGTGGCCTTCATAAATAACATGCCGGTTTTCATTGCCAGTAACCCCGAATGGGCTGTTAAGTTTGAGGAAAAAGGAATACCTATTGTAGGTGACGATATTAAGGCCCAAATAGGAGCTACTATAACTCACCGTACTCTGGCCAATTTATTTAAAGATAGAGGAGTCAAATTAGATCGTACTTATCAGATTAACACTGGTGGAAACACTGATTTTCTTAATATGCTCAACCGGGAGCGTTTAGATTCTAAAAAAGAATCAAAGACAGAAGCAGTGCAATCTGTTTTAGGTGAAAGAATGGATCCCCACAATATACACATTGGGCCCAGCGATTACGTGCCATGGCAAGAAGACAATAAAATTTGTTTCTTGAGAATGGAAGGTAAGACCTTTGGAGACATTCCAATGAATATTGAGCTGCGCCTAAGTGTAGAAGATTCTCCTAATTCAGCAGGATGCGTAATTGATGCAATCCGATGCTGTAAATTAGGATTAGAACGTGGAATTGG
>CAYUFT010000091.1:0-8436 GCA_964444115.1 uncultured Methanobacteriaceae archaeon | reverse complement strand
GAGCCAGAACTGGAAATTTATACATGTTCTGTGGAGAAAGAATTGAATGCTGATGGATAGATTGTTCCTGGCCTGGGAGATGCTGGAGATATAGCTTTGGCAAGCCATCCAAATAGTTTTGGATATTATCCATAAGCATATTATCAATAAATAGACTTTCCATGGGCCACAGCTACAATTCCTGGAATTTCTTCAACTTCCAGTTCAAATATGGCCTCCATTCCTTCTTCTTCAAATGCTAAAACTTTTTTTGATTTTACTTTGCTGGTTAAAAGTGCCGCTACAGGTGGTGTTACCACAAATATGGCACCAGCATCACCTAAAGATTTTATTGTATCTTCGCTTAAATTTCCTTTTCCTATGTGGATTAAAAGGCCTGCTTTGGCCAGATATGGGATGTTTCCCTCAATTTCTTCCTTGTTACTAGTAGTGGGAGCAATACCCGCATCACTAACCGCCGTATGCATCAGGGCCGATCCTTCAATATCAATTAATTTTTCACCATTTTCAATTGATTTAACTAGTCTTGGTAGTGCTGCATCTCTTCCCGTGAGCATTTTTCCGCTTAAAAGAATCTGATCGCCAATTTCTAAATCATTTATGATTTCTTTAGTGGTAGGAATAGTAATTTTTTTCATTTTAAAACCTTATGCACGGCAATTATTTTATTATTAAACTTATTGAAAATAAAAAATATTCACCACATATTCTATTAATCCAATTTCACCATATCAAATAATTAATTATAATTAATTTTAGGAATAAATGAAAATTGAAATTATCTAATAATTAAGTTAATTTAATTAAGCTATTTTAAATATTTTCAAGGGTATCCATGAATTCAATTATATGTTCCCGATTTATATGGGGCATTAATACCACCCTTATGGCCGGGGGGCATGATGAAACAGAGACGGCCCATCCCTCAGATTCAAGTTTTTCAGCCAACTCCTGGGCGGGCATTTGCTTAGAATTAAATGCAACTATATTTAATTCAGGTGCACTGACTAATTCAAATCCTGCTTTGACCAGATTACTGGCTAAAAACTCTGTTATTTCCATAGCCCTTACAGCGAGTTTGGCATAGCCTTCCCGACCCATATATTTCATTATAGCCCAAGTAGCAGCCGAAGAAGCACCAGTTCTGGTACCTGCAATAGTGGACTGCTGTTTTTCAGTGAGGTATGGCGTATCAATGTTCATGACATCCAGATACTCTTTTTCGCGGAACAAGATACATCCGGACGGAATAGGAGCCAAACCCATCTTATGAGGATCAATAGTCATAGAAGAAACACCTTTCAGAGAGAAATCAAAACCCGGAAGTTTATATCCAATTTCTTTTAAAAAAGGTATTAAAAAACCTCCGAATGCCGCATCAACATGTAGATAAATATTAGAATCCAAACAAATTTTGGAAAGTTCAGATATAGGGTCAATTTTACCTAGTTCCGTAGTTCCAGCCACACCAACTACAGCAATGGTATTTTTGGAGATATTTTCCTGAAAACAATTCAAATCCATGCGATATTCATTATTCAAATCAACTTCTTTTAATTTTAAACCCAAAATATTGGCAGCCTTTTTAAAAGAAAAATGAGCAGATTTAGGAACTATAATCTCTAGAGTTCCATTTAATTTTTCACCCATATTATTCTGGACCATATTCCTGGCTGCTCGCATGGCCATGAGATTAGCTTCAGTGCCACCAGTAATTACATGCCCATAAACATTTTTATTGCCTAAAAGTTCACCTAGCATAGAAATTACTTCATTTTCCAGTGCTTTAGTGCCTTTAAAAAGGCCAGGATCTCCCAAATTAGATTCTAAAAAATCACAATATACTTCCTTAGCAATAGGATGAGCACAGGTACACATAGAACCTAATATTTTGCCGGAAGAATACTTTAGATCCTTTTTTTTGAACTCCTGAAGCGTTTCAAAGACCTGGCGCTTGCTGAGTCCTGTTTTGTCCATTTTAATGACACCTAAAATAAATTAATTAGAATAAATATTAAAAAATTAAAAATTAGTTAAAGATAAACTATGAAAGTTTATTCAGTAACCATCTTCCTAGCAGCCCTTAAAAGCAATTTTTGCTCCCCACGGGCTACAGTCCTTCTTACATCCGCTACAGCGTCAGTATTTGCAGATACACTGTCAATTCCAAGCTCTACCAGCTTTTCCACAATTTTAGGCATACTTCCAGCCTGGCCACAAATACTGGTTTTGACTCCAGCTGCATTACATTTCTTAATAACTCTTTCAATGAGTTTTAAAACTGCAGGGTGTCCTTCAGTGTATAAACCTGCTACATGCTCATTGTTTCTGTCAATGGCCAGAGTGTATTGGGTTAAATCATTAGTTCCAAAGCTTACAAAATCAAGTCCCACATCAATGAAATCTTCAATAATAAGAGCTGCTGCAGGAGTTTCTACCATGATTCCAAATTCTATATCCTTATGAGGTTTCAATCCAACTTCTTCCGCAATTTGTTTGGCCTTTTTAAGCTCGTCAGGGTGCTGTACCAGAGGAATCATAATTCCAATATTAGTGTAGCCCTGTTCGTGAAGTTTTTTAATGGCATTGAATTCAGCTTTTAAGATATCTGGTTCATCCAGTTCCCTTCTGATTCCTCTCCAACCTAACATAGGGTTGTGTTCGTAAGGTTCGTCTTGGCCACCATCTAATGTTTTAAATTCATCAGTTGGGGCATCCAGAGTCCGGTACCACACTGGTCGAGGGTAAAATGCATCAGCTACTTTTAGAATATTTTCTACCAGTATTTTTACCAATTCATTTTCTCTTCCATCAGTGATGAACTTTTTAGGGTGGACTCCCGAGGTTAGCATCATGTGTTCTGTTCTTAGTAAGCCTACACCATCTGCTCCTGTAGCTGCTGCCTTTTGAGCCGCTTCAACCATACTTACATTGACTTTTACTTCAGTCACAGTTAATACAGGTGCTTCAGCAAATGATATTGGGGCATCTTCCACTTTTTTCTTAGAAACTTTTAGTATTCCTTCATAAATGATTCCCTTGTTACCATCCAAAGTAACTAATTGATTTTCATCAAGAGTTTTAGAAGCATCAGAGGTCCCTACTACACATGGTATTCCCAGTTCCCTGGAAACAATAGCTGCGTGGCAGGTTACCCCACCCTCATCAGTGATGATACCACTGGCCCGTTTCATGGCTGGAACCATGTCCGGAGTAGTCATAACTGTAACCAGAACGTCACCATCATGAATTTTATCCAGTTCATCAATGTCATTAACTATTTTTACCGCACCAGAGGCCATACCTGGACTGGCACCTAATCCTTTGGTTATTACGGTTCTTTCTCCTTCTTCTGCATCGTGAGAATCACCATTATTTCCTCCTAAAGTAGTAACTGGTCTGGACTGGAGCATGAAGAGTTCATCATCTTTAAAAGCCCATTCAGTATCTTGTGGGAATTCATAATGTTCGTGTATCCTTTTACCCATTTCTGTTAGAGTTTCCAATTCATCTTCATTTAAAACCCGTTTGTTTTTCAAATCCGCAGGAACTTCTGTTTTAATAGTTTTTCCAGCATCAGGATCTTTTTTGAACATGACATTTTTCTCACTGATGGTGACTTCCAGGATTTCACCCGTGGTTTTATCCACCCAGTAGGTGTCAGGAGTAACCGTTCCAGAAACTACAGCTTCACCTAATCCCCAGGAACCTTCAATGAGAATCTTTTCTTCACCAGTAGAAGGATGTACCGTAAACATTACACCTGCTTTTTCAGCTTCTACCATTTCCTGAACTACAACCGCAATATATACCTTGGAGTGATCGAAATTATTTTCTTCACGGTAGAAAATTGCTCTTGCTTCAAAAAGAGATGCCCAACATTTTTGTACATATTCTAAGACATCTTGTGAGCCTTTAATATTAAGAAAAGTATCTTGCTGTCCTGCAAAAGAGGCTTCAGGTAAATCTTCTGCTGTGGCAGATGAACGAATGGCCACAAAAGCATTTTCAGTACCAATACGTTGGCAAAGCGCATTGTAAGCTTCTATAATCAACGTTTTAATGTCTTCAGGAACTTCTGTTTCAATAATGATTTTTTTAATGTTTTTAGCAGCTTCCTGGAGTTTTTTATTATTATTAACATCCAGAGAGTCTAAAAAACCCATTACTTCAGCATAAATTCCGGTTTCTCTCATAAATTTATCATAGGTTTCAGATGTTACTACAAATCCTGGAGGAACTGGAATTCCAGCTTGAGTTAATTCCCCTAAATTAGCTCCCTTTCCACCAGCAATATCCACATCTTCCTTGTTTAAATCCTCAAAAAATGCCACATACATGTTTTATCCCCTTAAAACCTCATTATTGTTCAAAAATAATTGTGATTAATCAATCGATTAATTAATTACAGATATTAACTAATTTATTTATCCAGAGATATTTTAGATAAATTCGAATCAAATCACACAAATGTAGTCTAAAACTTAAATTAAGTATTATATTAAAAGATTAAAAGGTTAAATTGGTTAAGTTGACCAATTTAAATAAATTGCCTATTTGACCAGTTCTTCTCCCTTGTCAACAACTATTCTACAGGAAACTGGGAATTTCATAGCTGCTCTTCTAAGGGCCTCTTTGGCATCTAAAAAGTTTTTCTTGTTGGTTTGAATAGTGAGTATCTTCTGATTTTTCTTCACTATGGCCACAGAACTTACTGCTTTACCAAAAGCTTTTCTCATACCATCTTGTACCCGGTCAGCACCTGCCCCAGTGGCCATAGGGTTTTCCCTAACAATGTGATGCGGATAAACTCGTATTTTCAAATGGTAGCCCATTCTACCAGCTTTTCTCTGCATAAATCTGTTGGAAGCAATCCTAGACGCTTCTAAAGCGTTGTGTTGAATTTGGGTAGGGGCCTTCACTGCTAAACTCACAGATATAGGGAATTCCGCTGATAAGTTACCCATATCATATTGAACAATCCTTGACCCTGGGATTTTTCTAATGTAATCTCTTCTTGTATATGCTCGAACCATAAATAATCCTCCATAAAAATTTCTATCAATTAAACATTGAAAATTGAGAATGATAACTGAAATGATAACTTAGATTAAGTTAAGTTCAATTTCTTGATAACCATTAATAAACATTACCGTCAAAAATGTAATTGAAATAAAGTTATAATTAAATATGAAATATTTTTCAAATATTTTTATCAAATTTAATAAAATTAATTTTAAATATATTAATTAAATCATTATTAATTTCATCTCAATTAACCATATATGATTAATTTAATTATATTTTCATTTAATGTAGTTTTAACATAAATAGCCCATATTATATAAAGATTATTTTTAATATATACTAAATAATTATCTACTAATTAATTTAATATTTAATAGTATTTTATTAAAATCTATTGAATAAATAGAGTAATTAAAAAAATTATATCAAATTAATTTAAATCCTATCCGATATATCCTATAAATATTATTAAAAAAGGTGTTAGAATGAAAATCGCTGTAACCGGAAAAGGAGGAGTAGGTAAAACAACTCTTTCCAGTACATTGTCATGTATTTTCTCCAAAAAATACAAAGTATTTGCCATAGATGCTGATCCAGATATGAATTTAGCATCGAGCCTTGGAATACACGATAAAATCACCCCCATATCTAAAATGAGGGATTTAATAAAGGATAGAACTGGAGCAGAGCCAGGATCTTCCTTTGGAGAAGTATTCAAAATGAATCCCAAAATCAGCGATCTTCCTGAAACCTTGGCCATTAATTATGGGCCTGATGGAAATCTAAAAATTCTAGTCATGGGAACTGTAGATAAAGGTGGAGATGGATGCGTATGTCCTGCTTCTGTCCTTTTGAAAGCCCTTTTAAGACATATGATACTAAAAAAGGATGAAATAGTTATTCTGGACATGGAAGCTGGAATAGAACATTTAGGTCGTAAAACTGCGGAATCAGTAGATATGATGATTGTAGTGGTTGAACCAGGTTTAAAATCTCTGGAAACTGCTCAGAGAATAAAGAAGCTGGGCAACGACATTGGTGTGCAGAACATAGTGGCTGTAATTAACAAAGTTTCTAGCATGGAAGAAGAAGAATTCGTCAAGAAAAAATTAAAGGAACTGGACGTTGATATATTAGGAAGCATTCCACGCGATTCGGCTGTGATCAATGCTGACATGGAAGGCCAGCCCATTAACCAGTATCCTGATTCAGATGCCTTAAAATCAATTGAAGAAATTGGAAAAAAAATATTAAATATCTCAGGTATGGATTAAATAGAATCAATAAATTATTGTTCTATTATTATAATCAATTATATTCGGAAATCATGAAATAGAATAACATCGATTAAAAGATGATATCATGCTTATTAAGGCCCAAATATTAATGAAATATGAAAATAAAGAGCAGGCTGAAATTTCCTTAAAGTCTCTGGATCCAGAAAACAAAAATTATCTGGAATCAGGAATGAAAGGTTCTGATGTGAAATTCGAGATAAAAGGAAATTCACTAAGTACATTCTTAGCTACTGCAGACGACCTCATATTCTGCGAAATGACGGTAGAAAAAATATTAGAAGATGCAAAAGGGTCGCGAATAATTTAAAAAACAATTTTAGCTACTAATTAAGTTGAATTAATTAATGTATTAAAGTTAATTAAAGTAAATTAAATTTAACTAATTTAGGTATATTGTTGAATTTAATTAAGTAGGTATTTTGAATATTGAAAATTATCAAATTTTAAGGAAATAATATAAATCAGAATTAAAAGGTGAAAATAATGAAATTCATACTCCAGGGCGAAATAACTTTCAGCAAAAATATTGGAGAAGCTGAAGAAGATATAAAAAAGTTTATTGAAGAAGCTAACAGTGAATTACTTCTAAAAGGAGTTCCGGAAGGTAAAAAAGAAGAAGGAGCTCAAATTACTAATTGGAAAATCGAAGGTAATACTTTAAAAGTCACTATAGAATCTGGTCATCGCGTAAGGGCCCACGATGCCATTTTACGAATGAAAAAACCATTGACCCAACTATTAGGGCAAAAATATCACATGGGAATACGAAAAATCTTTGTGCCAAAATATAAAACCATTATTCCTACTGGAAAGGACAAATATGATGTGGATTTTGATCTAGCCAAGAAATTACCTCAAATTACCGATTTTGAAATAAATGACGGCGAAGTGATTGTAGAAGTGCACGATATGGAAGAGGCCGATTTAAGGAAGCACATCGTTAATAGAATTTTAAAATATGTTACTGCACCAGAAACTGGTACTGAAAAATCAGATGATGAAAAAAGCTCCCAAGAAGCAGCCGGTGAAGAAAAACCCACAGATATTCTTACCAGACAGGTCACTAAAGTCACCCCAGGTAAAATAATCGCCCGCAGCGAAAAAAGAACTCCTCTTTTTGAAGGAGATCCTACCGAAGAGTCCATAAAACAGGGCTGGGTAAAAAAATTCCCTGGGAGAGGTCAGTGGCTCTATGCGCCACCCATGGTGGCCCTGCAGCGAGCTTTGGAAGAAATTTTACTGGAAAGCATTGTAATTCCTTTAGGTTTTGAGGAATATTTATTTCCCAAATTGATTCCTATTCCAGTGATGCACAAAATGAGATATTTAGAGGGTCTTCCTGAAGGAATGTATTATTGTAGTGCTCCTAAAAGAGACCCCGCAACTTTTGAAAAGTTTAAAAATGAATTAATCATTAACAAGGAAGTTCCTATTGACTTATTAAAAGAAGGGCTCAAAGATCCAGGGTATGTGATTGCTCCGGCCCAGTGCGAACCATTTTATGAATTTTTAAGCCACGAAGTAGTTAATGAAGAAGATTTACCTATTAAGGCCTATGATAAAAGTGGATGGACCTACCGGTGGGAAGCAGGTGGCGCAAAAGGCCTGGATAGAGTACATGAGTTCCAGCGAACCGAACTAGTATGGTTAGGAACTCCCGAGCAGACCAATGAAATAAGAGATAAAACCCTAGAATTATCCCATCAAATAGCCGATAAAATGGAACTGGAATGGTACACCGAAATCGGAGACGACCCATTTTATTTAGAAGGTCGTAAAGTGGAAGAAAGAGGAATAGAATTCCCAGACGTACCTAAATATGAAATGAGATTAAGTTTACCCGGTCAAGATAAAGGAGTGGCTGTGGTTTCTGCTAATGTCCATGGAACACACTTTATAGAAGGATTTTCTATTAAAGAAGCTCGAAATCAAAGAATATGGACTGGATGTACTGGTATTGGACTATCACGCTGGGTCTTTGGATTCCTGGCTCAGAAAGGATTTGACACCACACAATGGCCAGAACTGGTTAGGGAAAAAGTGGAAATGGTTCATGTACCTAAAATGGTTACCTGGCCTTAAATTCCATATTTTTATTTATCACATTAAT
>CAYUFT010000090.1:0-8484 GCA_964444115.1 uncultured Methanobacteriaceae archaeon | reverse complement strand
AATAAAATAAAATAAAATAAAATAAAATAAAATAAAATAAAATAAAATAAAAAATATCAATTATTTTTGAATATTACTTTATGTATAAGGATATTCGGGGCCTAATAACCTATTAAAGAGTTTAATAAGCAATTTTAGTAAATTATATATTATTTTTTTTGGTATAAAAACTTGGCAAGAATTATATTCTAAAAATCAACTTCATTATTTGAATTAAAAAGTTGTCAAATTAGTAGTCAAATATTTATTATATAACTCCCATACAAAATAGTAGTCAAAAAGTTGTCAAATTACTAATTATATCCCTAAAATTTTCAATAAAATAATTACCAAAAATCAACTATAATAAAAAAAAATTTTCAATAAAAATATTTTTCAATTAAAAAATTTATAGGCCCTAAAAAAATGTTTCATCCCCATTTCATTTACACCCAAAATATGGTAAATGATCTTTTAAAAATTAACTCTATCAGAAATTTTATTGTTAATGCACATTTATTAGTGGAAATGGAAGTTTCTTTTAAAAGAGAGGCCATTTTAAAATCAGCTCACTATTCAACAGCCATTGAAGGCAATCCACTTACCTTAAATGAAGTGAATAAGTTAGCTCGAGGCCTTAAAGTCAACACCGATGAAAATGCCCAGCAAGAAGTATTAAATTACTTAAATGTTCTTAAAAAGCTAGATATGTATTCTAGTGATGAAAAAATCAACAAAGAGTCTATTTTAAAGCTTCATAACGATATTAATTATCAAATATTAGATAATGATTGTGAATGTGGTCAGTATCGTACCGTGCCTGTATTCATGTCCAATAACCTAGGAGAAGTGATTTTTACACCACCTTCCGCCTATCTGGTAGAAAGAGAAATGGAAAAGTTCATTAATTGGATTAATAATCTGGGTGATTTAAATCCCGTTATAGCTGCAGGAATCGTTCATTATGAATTTATGAGAATACAACCATTTACAGAAGGCAATGGATCAACTGCCAGAGCTTTGACCGCACTATTTCTTCATCTAAAAGAATTTGACGTTGATAGATTTTTTACCCTTGACGAGTACTATGAAAGTGACCTGACCGAGTATTATAAGGCCCTTAATTCAGTAGATAAAAAAACTAAGGATCTGACTGAATGGTTAGAATACTTTTTAGAAGGATTTTTAATTTCAATTTCCCGTATAAAAGACCAAATACTCCTATTCTCTCCAGATGTCTCTCCTCAAGAACAGATTAAATTATCTAAAAAGCAGATAAAAATTATTGAGTACCTTCATTTAAATGGGCAAATTAGCAATTTAGAAGTTAAAAAATTGTTCAATATCTCTCGTCAGGGCGCATACAAAGATCTTAGAAGGTTAATGGATTTGAATCTTATTGAAAAAAAGGGTGGCAGCCGTTCCACCTACTATGTTTTGAAAAATAATTTTTAAAATATTTTTTATAATTTAGTGGTCAAAATAGTGGTCAAAACTTATTTTTTTAAATCAGTAAAAGTAGTCAAATACATAGTCAATATATTATGCCTTGAATTAGATGGCAACGCTATTTAAATAGTAGGATTAAAAAACTAGGCGATTTAATTATAAAACCCATCTATAATATTCTAAAAAAGAGTCTTTTGATAATCAATTTTCTCATTTTCACCATCTTTACGAATGTGTATAACTTTAAAACCTTTTTTCTGTAGATTATGACCAATCAAGTGGTGGCGGTGGCATTGATAAGGATTTTCCTCACTGCACATGAGAACCATATTCTTCTCTTCAGATAATAGTATGATTTCTCGAAGGCCCTCCTTGAATTTCAATGTTTTGCCCAGTAAGGGATAATTTACTTCACCGTCAAGGTAATATTTAGGGTCGCGAGGTTTACCTCCAATCTTAGAGCCCAGGAATGTATATAAAATAGATGCATTTTCCATAGCTTCTGCTAATAACTTTTTATTAAAATGGGGAACGTGTTTACTGTAGGGAGATGAACGAACATCAATTAATGTATCAATAGAGTTTTCCTGGAGTATTTTGATAAAATCTTCCATAGAATGGTTGCTGTGGCCTATGGTATGGATTTGAGGTGATTTCATAATTTAATGGTTTGTATCGAGGTATTAATTAATTTCTGTTTTTTGACTGATATTATTTATATTATTGTGCTAAATAATTATTTTTAATTTTTTTTCTTTTTGGAAATGTACCAATAAATATATTTATTTGATTTAGTAAAAATTTAGGCATCCAAAACTTTTATTAATAAGATATATGGTATGATTGCATCTGTGGGATCCGTGAAAGTTAGTGAATGAAATATTTCTGGTAATTCACTAGAAACTCTACATGGCGAGCATATTAGCCTTGGAAAATCCTTGGAAACGATGTTCAGGGCTTAATGTAATCACATTAAATGCTAATCATAAGGATAAAACAAAATACAAAGCATTAGTTAACACAGCATTGATGAGTATAACCTGAGTCCTATCTATTTTTTCCCCAAATCAGTATTTAAAAACTTCATAATAGCTGAAGGATTAACAAAGCCATCACTTAAATTATATTTTCTTTTTTGTAACGAAATTATTTTCAAAGCATTACAATAGTTATTAATATTTGAATAGTTCCATAGAAACTAGTAAAGGGGTTTGTTATGGTAGTAAATAATTCGTATACTAAAGTTAAAGATATTTTGACTGGTTTTTTGAGGAGTAAAGATTTAGTTAGGTTTGGTCAGTTTTTTTTAATCGTTTTAATTCTTACAGATATTGTTTTATTGACTTTAGTTAGTTTTATCCCTGTTAGTGATCAGTTTATATTATATATTTCAATTTTTGATTTGATTGTTGTTTTGATTTTAATACCAGAATTTATTTTAAGGTTTAAAAAGGCTGAGAATAAAAAAGAGTTTTTGAAGTATAATGGAATTGATGTTTTAGGAATGATTCCTGAAATTATTTTAGGACCTTATTCCACTGCTTTTAGATATTTAAGATTGATTAGAATATTAATTCTTTTAAAAATGCAGATAAGGCATATTTTAGCCTTTTTACATAAAAACAAGATTGATTATGGGATTTTCGTAGTGGGAATTGTTTTATTGTCAGGATCAATAATTTTTTATATATTTGAAGCAGCAGCAAATCCTGATATAAACAGCTTTAGCGATTCATTATGGTTTTTGGTTGTTACCATCACTACTGTGGGTTATGGTGATATTACACCAGTTACTAATGCAGGTAGAGTTGTTGGAACATTGATTATTGTTATTGGAATTGGTTTTGTTAGTTTTTTAACAGCCACTATAACCTCTATTTTTATTAAAGATACTGAAAAAGAAGAAATGGATAAGATAGACGTGTTGCATGACAAGATTGATAATTTGGAGTTTGAAATTAAGGAATTAAAGGAAATATTGAAAGAAAAATAGTATGAATTTATATTAAAATTAAACTATCCCATCAAGTAAAAAAAAAAATCATAAATTTATTATATTAAGGGACTACATAATACTCTTATGGATCTATTAATAGAAAGAATTCTTGGATTCATATTGGCCTTACTGCTACTTTACTATGTTTATAATCTATTTAGTGTGCTAAAAAATAAAGAAACAGCACTTTCCATGGTATTTTTACATACTGAAAAAATATCATCCATTTTTGGAATTTTAGTCTTATCTTCCATGTTTACCGTGATTACCGGAGTTTTATATGTTCAAGGAAGTGGTCTACTCTTGGTAGAAGTTTCTTTGAATACAAATGTATTTTTACTACTAATTTTCACCTATTACTTGCAGAAAATAATGAAAGGACATACTGGAAAGAATAAAATGGAGGATAGTTAGATGGATCTCCTCATTTCAGTACCAGTAGTAATATTAGTTGTATTAAACTTTTATTTTGTAATTAGACTATATCTAAATATAATTCGTTATAGGGAAGCTGCCCTTGGATTAATTTTCACCCGCAAAGATCAAAGCATAATGGCCTTCAAGATATTAGGAGCAAGTATTTTTATTCTGGCTATTAGTCGATTTTTAGATCTTAATAATTATTTAAATATTAATCCATTAATTTCTGATTTGGCCACAGCCATGGTGCTGTTGACGAATGTCCTATTGATTTATGTTTTCTACAAGTTATGGGTCATCACCGATGTTGGTCGAGATTGATTTTTCGTTTTTAAATAAATTATGAATATTATTAATTTTACAATACAGTAATACTATTATTTTAAATTAAATAAGTTCTAATAATAGATATAATTCAATTTCAATAGAAAATTTATTAGAATGATTATCATGAGTGAATGGATAGAAGTAAAAAATTAGAGTGATTATCATGAGTGAATGGATAGAAGTAAAAAAAGAAGAAGAAAAAAAGGAAAAAGTGAATATCTGGGATCCTGCAGCCTCCGGACAATCTATCCAGGGAATATTCATTGACAAAGAAGAGGAAGTAGGCCAATATAAGAGTAACATGTACACCCTCCGCCAGGAAAATGATGAAGAGATCAAAATATGGGGATCTACCGTCCTGGATAGTTTGATGGAGAAAGTACCTTATGGTAGTGAGGCCAGAATAACCTTCAATGGGACACAGCCTTCAAAGAATGGCCGTAATCCATGGAAGGATTATAAAGTGGAGTTTAGAGAACTTGATTAAATAATTAAGTAATTTTTTATTTTAAATTAATTTATTCCCTATTTTTTTATTTGAGATTATTTTTATTTTAAATTAATTTATTCCCCTATTTTTTAGAAATAATATTTTGATTTATTTTAAATAATAAGTAATTTAGTTCTAAAAAAATTAAATATCCTCATTTAATAACACAATACTAAGTTAAGACTATATAAAAGAAAATTCAGCACTATACTGATTAATAAACAATATCTGATTTTAAAATAAAAAAAAATAAAAAAGGTTTATTTTTTAAATGGTATTAGCAGTCCACCAAAGACAGCTAAGATAGCTATTAATAAACCTCCAATTGGTATTCCCGTATGTTGCATTGGTACTTTATGATGGTTGTTGTTGCTGGATTGAGCATTGACCACTAATATTCCAGTGTTATCCGCAATATTAGGGTCGTAGGTATCCGTTGACAATAGCGGTTTAAAGACAAATTTACCTGATTTTAAGACTTTTACCACCAGGTAAAGATATGGGTCTCCAACCGGCACATTTCCAATATTCCAGGTAATAACCCTCGTAGCTTTGTTGTAAGTAAAATTACCTACATCCACATTGGCTTTGACAAATTCCATACCTATTGGTATTTTCATGGTTAAAACCACATTTTGGGCCGTATCCATACCACGGTTACCAACCTTAAAGGTTATAGTTATACTATCCCCTACATGAGGTTTATTATTGCTAGCCCAGCTTTTGACATATAGGTCAGACTGAGGAACTTTTAAGGTTCCAGTGCCGTTTGATGTTAAGTAATAGTCATCTCCTAGGAAATCTACTTGAATGTTGTACGTACCTCCAATCAAGTTGATAGAATAGGATTTAATGGCTATTCCATTAATATCAGTTACTGCACTTCCAGCATTAACTCCATTAACCAGGAAATTAACTGTTCTTCCAGCTAAAAGATTTCCATATTGATCTTTTAAAGTTGCTATTAAATTCACAGTTTTTCCTTTATTTTCTGTGGCATTGTCCACGGTTATAGTAGTGTTAGCTTTATTAACCGTTAGGTTATTAATTCCGGTAGCAGGATTATAGCTTACATTACCCGTGAAATTAGCAGTTATGGTATGTGGATTACTCACAGGATTCTCCATAATCGGAGAGTAAGTAAAACTAGCCTGGCCACTACCATCAGTAGTAGCAGAACCAACTAAATTACCATCCACAAAGAAATCAACCTGCACACCACTTAAAGAATTACCATACTCATCTACTAAAGTAGCAAACAAATCAACACTACCTAAATAGACACCAGTTGCATTATTAACTGTAATTATAGTATCTGCTTTATCAACAGTTACTGAGGTAGATTGTATTTCATTATCCACCTGAGCTGAAACTGTGGCCATGCCGACAACTGTTCCATTAAAGGTTGTGTTGGATGTTCCACCATTAGTTTCAGTGTTTACTGGGTTAATATTTGCTAAATTGGTAGAAAATGTTACTGGTATGTAGTTTGGAATATGATTTCCACCAGGCTGTGCATTGGGATTAATACCATCCAGTGTGTTCCAGGTTAAATCGGCAGTAATATTTGAAGTGTTCAGGTAATGTATAGTTCCTGGATTGGCAAATATTTGAAGCATAATCCATGGGCTGTACACTACACCAGTAGAAACTCTACTCCTAGGGTTATCATTTGATCCCCACCAGTTATTTTCGGCTTGTACTGTAGCACCACTTGCTGCTGCCACATCTACTGCACCATTACTGAGTATTCGGTTGAAGTGTAATGCTGTGTTGTTGGCTGCATAAAATGCACCACCAGTTCCAGATAAGCCATCAGAACCATCAGTTCCTATAGTTCCAGATCCAGTTCCTGGGCCAGCTTGTCCACCATCTCCTCCAATTCCACCATCACCAAATTGGTTATGGATAAAGTTATTGGATTCTACGGTTAGGCTTCCGGTTTTATAGTAGATTGCTCCACCATTACCACCGTTAGCGGCATTTCCACCCAGGCCACCACTTCCATTACTGTAAGATGATGCACTGGCACCACCATTACCACCAATTCCACCATCTCCGCCGTTTCCAGCGCGATTATCAGTGAAATTAGAGTCATTTATGGCTCCGTTAGTTCCGTTGTTGTAGTAGATTGCTCCATTACCCGCAGGACCTCCCAGGCCCCCAGTGCCTCCAGTATAGGCTGTGCCTCTAAATGGAAAACTGCTTCTAGCATCTCCACCTTGACCACCAACACCCCCAACACCACCATTTCCAGCGGTGTTTTGGGTTATATTGCAATCAGCGACATTTAGAGTACTGGATCCAGTGTTGTAAATAGCTCCACCATTACCACCAGCACCACCAGTTCCACCGATTCCACCGATTCCACCGGGGCCTCCAGCACCAGCTAGGTTTCTATCTCGTCCGTCACCTGCATCTCCTCCAGTTCCACCGTTTCCAGCTTTGTTGGAGTAGATTTCAGTTTCAGATAGGGTTAAAGATCCTTGGTTGAATAGGGCACCACCATTACCACCCGGGCCACCTTGGTGACCATCGTATCCAGTTGGATGGGCTATGTTACCATCAGCTGCAGAAGCTCCAGATCCTCCATCACCAGCAGTGTTAGAGTAAATTTCAGAGCCTTCTATATTAGCATCTCCACTATTGTAGATTGCTCCTCCATTACCACCTGAGCCTCCAGTTCCGCCGATGATTATATTTATACCACCACTTCCGGCACTTCCGGCGTAGTTATCATAGATTTGGGTGTTATTCATAGTTAAAGTTCCAGTAGTGTAAATAGCACCACCATTACCACCATTACCACCTTCACCTAGGACTACAGCTTTACCACCGTTACCGGCCTGGTTATTGTAAAATTGGCTGTCATTTATGGTTAATGCTCCGGTACTGTAAATAGCACCACCATTACCACCATGGAAACCATTTGAATGGGTTAGGACAATACCATTACTACCATCACCAGCACGGTTATTGTAAACCTGAGTATTGTTTAGTTCTAAGGTTCCGGTACTGTAAATACCTCCACCAGATCCACCAATACCTCCGTAAGTGATTGAACCTCCGTCACCGGCCTGGTTATCTCTTACGATACAATTAATCAGGTAAAGAGTGCCTTCGTTCCAGATACCTCCACCATCTTTACCATCTGGAGAAAGTATGGTTCCATCAGGAGCATGGCCATTTTGGAATGTGATGTTGTAAAAATAGGCCGTGATTCCAGGAAGTATGTGGATTACTCTATCAGTTCCACTACCATCTATGGTTGCTGTTCCACCGTTCATAACCTCAAAGGTTAAGTCCTTGTCTATAATCAAATTTTCATAAAATGTTTGGCCATCTTCCAATTTGATAGTGTCACCACTTATAGAGTGATCCATGGCATCCTGAATAGTGGTTGTGGAGTAGATTAAAACCCCGCCCCTCCAAACTTCAGGATCTGGTAAATGTGTAGACGTGTTTTGTGTAATGTTGTCGGTAACTGTTTCTGGGCTGTTTGCGACTGTTAAATTATCAGACGATTCTGCTGATACTGCGCCCAAACTAGTCAATGTGAAAATGAGTAATAGCGTAATTAAGGTTAACTTTTTTTGCATGTTTATTCTCACTTTTTCACCCCCCGTTATGATTTTTACATGCATTTGCTTAATTAAATAAAATTTTGATTTATTTAACGAGCAACGATTTGTTTAAAGTAGTTAATATTTTTTATTATTTATTCACGAGTTACACCCACATTAAGTGACCGAGTATAATATTATAGTAAAAACATTCAAAGGTATAATCAACAAGTTATAATATAAAAAACATTTTTCAGGTT
>CAYUFT010000089.1:0-8594 GCA_964444115.1 uncultured Methanobacteriaceae archaeon | reverse complement strand
TGAACGAATGTGGCCGGTTTATGACTGGATGGTTAAACATGATTTGCCTATTACGACTCATTCAGGAATGAATATTGATAATAAATCTAGTTTAGGTGAACCAAATAAATGGATTAAAGTTTTAGAAAATTTTCCGGATTTAAAACTCATTTTAGCACATTTAGGTAATGGTTTTTGGGATCAAACCCTTGAACTAGCAGACAAATTCCATAAAGTAATGTTTGATACAGCTATTGCCTTATCTCATATTGATACACCAACCACGCTAAATGATGATGAAGCAGTAGAAATGATTAAACAGATAGGATCGGAAAGGATACTATTTGGGTCTGATTATCCCTGGATAAATCCTGTGGGTGACATAAAAAGAATCAATAGTCTTAAAATCAGTAATGGTGATAAAAAAAAGATTTTAGGCGAAAATGCTGCCAGATTATTCAATTTGAAATGAGTGTTATTATGGGTGAATGGAAATCTTATTTAAATGCAGATCCTACAGAATGGCTCCTTGAAGAAAATAATCCTTCAGTTAGATACTTCACTTTGAGGGATATTCTTGATAGGCCCAAAAATGATTTGGAAGTAAAAAATGCCCAAGAAAAAATCATGGAAATTGGAGTAGTTCCTAAAATATTGGCTAAACAAGAAATTGGAGGATATTGGGGGATTCCTGAGAATTTTTATAGTCGAGCAAAATATAAGGGGACTTCATGGCAGTTAATAACACTTGCCGAGCTGGGAGCTAATGGAAAAGATGAAAGAATAAGAAAAACCTGTGAATTCATATTTAAAACTGCTCAGGATCCAATTAGTGGTGCATTTTCGTATATAAGTAATAAAAACGGAGAAGGTGACTATGAACGAGTTCTACCATGTCTTACCGCAAATATGGTATGGTCTCTTATTAAATTTGGGTATTTAGAAGATGAACGAATTCAAAAAGCAATAGAATGGTTAATAAAATACCAGAGATTTGATGACGAACCAGGTAAAGCACCAAATGAATGGCCATATAAAAGATGGAAAAGGTGTTATGGTGAACGCACATGTCACAGCATCATTGTAAAATCCCTTAAAGTCTTTGCTGAAATACCCGAGAATAAAAGAACACCTGAAATGGAGAATTGTATTGATAAAGGGGCGGAACACATGCTTAATCATCATATCTATAAAAGAAGCCAACCTCCGACTTTAGGTAGTTTTAAATGGCTAAAATTTGGTTTTCCATTGATGTGGAACATAGATGCTCTGGAAGTTTTGGGCCTACTTACTAAACTGGGTTATAAAGATGAAAGAATGAGGGATGCCTTTGATATTATGGTATCCAAACAGAATGATGATGGTAAATGGTTATTGGAAAATACGTTTAATGGGCGTGTTCAAGTGGGAATTGAAAGAAAGGGAAAACCCAGTAAATGGATTACTTTAAATGCATTGCGCGTTTTAAAAGGATATTATGGTTAATACATTTTAATATGATTCATGGTTTATTTTAGTTAAATTATCAAAGATGGGGTATCATGATATTTGAAGAAATAATAAAAGAATTAGAATCTCTTTCCAGCCCAGAAGATGTTGAAGGCATGGCCCGTTTTGGTATAAATCCTAAAAAAGTATATGGGGTAAGAATACCCGAGCTAAGGCGCATTGCAAAAAAAGCAGGTAAAGATCATGTTCTTGCAAAAGAGCTATGGAATTTTGCTTATCATGAGACTAGAATATTGGCCACCATGATTGATGATCCGGCAGAAGTTAGTGAAGAACAAATGGAACGATGGGCAATGGACTTTGATACCTGGGACATCTGTGACCAGTGCTGCATGAATCTATTTGATAAAACATCATTTGCTTATAAAAAAGTTTTTGAATGGAGTAAGAGGGAAGAAGAATTTGTAAAAAGAGCAGCCTTTACCATGATGGCTGTTCTAGCAGTACATGATAAAAAGGCCACGAATGAGAAATTTGAGCAGTTTTTCCCGGTCATTATTAGAGAATCAAATGATAATCGGAATTTCGTTAAAAAAGCAGTTAACTGGGCATTAAGGGGAATTGGAAAAAGAAATATAACTCTTAATAAGATGGCCATTGAAGCTGCAATGGAAATAAAAAAATTGGATTTTAAAAGTGCAAAGTGGATATCCTCTAATGCTTTAAGAGAACTAGAAAGTGAAAAAGTTCAAAATAGACTAAATAATTTGAAATAGAATTATTTGAATAGATTTTAATAATCAATAGATACTTAAAAGTCCATGATCTGTCTTATAGATATTTTAACTAATTATCTATTTAAATAAGTACTTATTACAAAATATCCATTTTTATAATTAATTTTATTTTTAACTTATCTGGCTTATTTATTAGGATGGGTCATTTTCAAGGGATCCACTACTCTTTCAAATTCTTCTTTTGAAATGTAATTTAGTTTTAAAGCGGCTTCTTTAATAGTTAAATCATTTTCTAAAGCATAGTGGGCAACATTTGATGCTTTGTCGTATCCAATTACTGGACTTAAGGCAGTTACTACCATTAAAGACCTTTCCAGAAAATAATTAATTTGTTCTTCATTTACGGTCATGCCTTCTACCAAAAATTTAGTGAAATTATGGCATCCATCCACCATTATTCTAATAGATTGCATTATATTGTGGATCATGAGTGGCTTGTAAACGTTCATTTCCAGATACCCTCCGGCCCCACCCATAGTCACGGCCATATCATTGGCCATCACTTGAACTGAAATCATGGCCAAGGCCTCGCACTGTGTTGGATTAATTTTTCCAGGCATTATTGATGATCCTGGCTCATTGGATGGAATATTAATCTCATTAAAACCGCAGCGAGGTCCACAACTCAATAGACGAATATCATTAGAAATTTTAAAAAGTGATGTAGCCAACGTTTTTAAGGCTCCACTAACCATTACTATGTCATCATGTGACCCCTGAACTGCAAATTTGTTGTTTGCAGTTATAAAAGGTATTTTTGTTAAGTTTGCAATTTTTTCAGCTGTCTTTTCTCCAAATTCTGGAGATGAATTAATTCCAGTTCCCACTGCAGTTCCACCCAGTGCTATTTTATAAACACCCTTTAAAGAATCACTTAAACGTTCTAAATTATCATCTAACATGCTCATATAGCCTGAAAATTCCTGGCCTAATTTTATGGGTGTAGCATCCTGCATATGGGTCCGACCAACTTTAATAATATCTTTCCATTCTTCTGATTTCTTACCTAAAGCATCTCTTAATAGTATTACTGAAGGAATAAGTCTCTCTTTTATACTAATAGCCACGGAAATGTTCATTGCTGTAGGAAATGTGTCATTTGATGATTGGGACATATTTACATGGTCATTGGGATGCACGGGTATTTTGCTTCCTAAAGGTTTTCCAGCTAGTTGAGAGCATCGATTAGAGATAACTTCATTAATATTCATATTGAAATGAGTTCCACTTCCAGTCATCCATACATGGAGTGGAAACTGATTTTGATGTTCTCCATTTAATATTTCATCACAGACTTGAACTATCAAATCTTTTTGCGCTTTATTAAGTTTTTTTTCATTGTAATTCACAATTGCTGCTGCCTTTTTTAAAATTACATAGGATTCTATCATTTCACGAGGAATTAGTTCTTCTCCTATGTTAAAATATTTTAAAGAACGCTGGGTTTGAGCACCCCACAGCTTATTTTTCGGAACCTGAACTTCTCCTAAACTGTCATTTTCTTCACGGAGTTTATTTTCCATTTTACCACATCATCCCGGAAATTTATGAATGGGTTTAAAAATAAGTTTTACACTATCACATCAACTAAAAATTTAAATAATTATTCTAATATTTGTACTTTGGAATGTATTAAGATTTATTTAAATAATTCTACAACTAATGAATAAGAATAATGAATTTTAGTGAATATGGTCACATTAAAGATAATGGTTCAATGTAGCTTATATGTTTCTCATGATTGTACTAATGACTTAATAAAATTAAAACTTCTATTTGCCTTGATTTTTTAATCAATATTCTTTAATATTCATTTTTTAGATAATTAATAGGTTATTTATAGTTTAAAAAATTTATAACGTCTTTTAATTGATTTAAATAATGAATAAAAATAAAAATGGTTTAAATATCACTAATAATCTTTTATTAATACTTTAAATTATTATTAAAGTTTTAAATAAACTTATATTTGATTTTAAATCAATAATATCATTTTTATTGATGTGTATTGGATTTATTTTTTCACTGGAAATATATGTCTTTGAATTTTTCGTGAAAATTATCACATTAATATACAAAAGAGGTTATACCTTTGTGATGCTAAGAGATGAACTAGGGTACCATGAGCTTTGTTGGAGGATTTGGGAATCCAAATTAACCATATCCCCCCAATTTTTGGCAATGTTTGGTGAACAGCCTCCTTCAAGCGAACCCAACTTTATTTTAGTCTTATTATTTTTAGATTCTAATATAATTTAATAATATAAAAAGTAGTTTAATATTATATTAATACTTTAATCTTAATGATTAAGATATCCTATTTGTTTATTCTGTATTTTTAATCCTAATTGATAATATTACTCATTCTGTGTTTTTTATACCAATGATTGATTTAACATTAACTAATTTCCACACATAAGAACACTCTTTTTGAACGAGACAATCTAATGGATCCTCAGGAGAATGGCCTAAAGCAGCCAAAATATTTCTAGATAAGCCTTTTGACTTTATAAGATTAGCAAAAAGCTTTCTCACATCTTTTCGTTTTTCTGCTGATACTTCTTCTATAATTTGGCCTTGCAAGGTTACAAACTGGTAATTGGATAAGTCATTATTATATTCCTCTATTTCTACAGCTACCTTGGGATTTTTCTCCAACCTTTTAATCTTTTTTCCATACTTTGTAGACAAGAAATAAAGATGATTGTCTTGAAAAACATATAAAAATGGTGCGATATATGGATATTCTCCAGTGAAGGCAATTCTACTCATGAAATTATTTTTAATAATAGAATCATACTCATTTTTTTTTATTAATGGCACTTTGTATAAACTCAAAATATCACCTTTTTAATTTTTTAAAATGAATTCAATAATTATTCACATATTCAATAATCTACGGGCATTAATGACATTATTTAACCACAGGATATTCGGCTTTTAACCAGGCCCCCATACTACCTAAAACACTTTTAACTGATTTATATCCATTTTTTTGTAATATACTGGCAGCAATAGTTGATTTGTAACCAGAATCACAGTATATTATTATTTCCTGGGCTTTTGGTATTTCATTTAGTTTTAAAGGCACTTCTCCGACCCATATATGGTGGGAATTTTCAATATATTTCTTTTTACGATCATTTAATTTTCTCACATCCAGTAAAAATATATCTTGCCCATTATCTTGAGCTTCTTTTAACTGTTGAACGGACCACATATCTAGGTTTTCAACTTTCATAGCAGCCATATACCATGATGGAAAACCATCTGATAAATGACCATAGATATTATCATAACCTAATCTTATGAGGTATCGTTTTATTTCATCTAATTGTTTTTCATTATCATCAACGATAATTATAGGATCTTCATAATTCAAGAACCACCCTGCATAAGCTCCCAGACCTTCTCTCCAAATATTAATACTGCCTGGGATGTGACCTCCACCAAAGCTGGTTGGCTTTCTAACATCAACTATTTGAGCACCTTTAAATGCCTTAGATTTAACTTCGTGTGCATTCAATGGGTTTATATAGGGGATACTCCCCAGTATTTTGGGCCCATTCTGATTGTTAATTTCCATTTGCCTAAAGTAAGGTGGAGTATAAAGTTTTTCTTCCACTTTTGTTTGAATAAACTCTTCTTCACTTAGCTGTAGTAATGGATTTGTATTTTTTTCATAACCGATAGTGGTCATATCCTGTTCTCGAATATCTGCTCCACAAACTGAACCTGCTCCATGGGATGGGCAGATTATAGTATGATCTCCTAGGGGCAATATTTTTTGATATATACTATTGTACAATAATCGGGCCATATGTGGAGTTTCTGAATTTCCAAAAAAATCAACCCGACCTACTTCACCGGCAAAGAGTACATCTCCCACAAAAACCATCTGTGCATCATCAGAAACAATTTTATCTTTAATTACAATTGATATACTTTCTTTAGTATGGCCGGGTGTTTCTAAAACTTCTAATTCCAGAGAACCTAACTTAAATATATTTTTATCGAATACTGGAGTTCCATATGTAAAATCCATTTGTGAACCATGAAGTATTTTGGCCCCAGTAAGTTCTGCCAGTTCCAAAGAACCAATGATATAATCTTCATTGCGATGTGTTTCAAAAATGTATTCTATTTTGAAATTATTGGCCTCTGCCAGATCAATATAAATATCTACATCTCTTCGAGGATCTATTATGCTGGCTTTTCCCTGGGCACCTAAAAAATAAGAATTATGGGCAATGCCTGCAGATTTAATCATTTCAAATATCATTTACCCCACCACCGGATTATTATTTAATCGATTATCATTGATTATATTATAGAGTTAAAAAGTAATATATTTTTTATTAAATTCTTTTGAATTTAAATTATATATAATGAAATTATTGAAAATATTCATTTCAAATATTTTATTAATTACTTTATACAATATTTAATTTAGAAGCTAATTAATTGAATAGATTAATCATTATCTATGGTTTTAAATTGAGTTTACATTTAAATAATGTTTTTAAATCCATTAAATAAAATTTAACATTGATCGACATCATTTTAATATAATAGGGGTAATAAAATGGGCTATGCAATTGAAACTAATAAAATCAGTAAAAAATATGATAGTTTCACAGCTGTAGATTCTATTGATCTTAAAGTGCCTAGAAATAGCATATATGGTGTTTTAGGACCTAATGGGGCTGGAAAAACTACTTTAATTTCTATGCTTTGCACTATACTGCGTCCTACCGGTGGTTCAGCAAAGGTAAATGGTTATGATATTGTAAAACAGGCCAAGCAAGTTAGAGCATCCATTGGGATTGTATTTCAATCAAGGGCACTGGATGATATTTTAACTGGCAGGGAACATCTGGAAATGCATGCTGCATTATATGGGGTTCCTAAAGACATTCGACAGGAAAGGCTGGATGAAGTGCTGGATTTAATAGCACTGGGGAAAAAAGCAGATGAATATGTGAAAACATATTCTGGTGGAATGAAAAGACGGCTTGAAATTGGAAGGGGATTAATTCATCACCCTAAAGTTCTTTTTTTAGATGAACCGACTTTGGGGCTTGATCCCCAAACCAGGGAAAGTATTTGGGATTATATCTATGATTTGAACCAGAATCATGACATTACAGTACTCTTAACCACTCACTACATGGAGGAGGCAGATAAACTCTGTGATGAGGTAGCTATTATTAATCAGGGCCATATAATCACTTCTGAATCTCCAAAAAATCTAAAAAGGGATCTAAAAGCAGACACACTTACTATTAATGTAGATTCTCCGGAGGAGTTTGTAGAAAAAGTTAAAACCCTGGAATTCATAAAAGAGGCATTTTTAGTGGATGGTGAGGTTAAATTAATGGTTGAAATGGGAGAAAATCTAATTCCTGCAGTTGTTGGGTTTGCCAGCGAACAAGGATTCCCTATTCGGTCTATTGAACTGGAACATCCCAATTTAGAAGATGTTTTTATCAAATTTACAGGTTCTAAGATTAGTAGTGAGGGGAAATAATGCTATTGGTTTATTTTAAATTTTATAACTCTAATTTGATGTTTGTAGATTCTCAAATATATTCGGGGGTCTAGTAATGGCAGAAATTGAAGGAATATATACTATCTGGCTAAGAGAAACCAAGAGATTTTTCAGATACCGCTCCCGAATTGTGACTTCGGTGGTAACTCCACTTTTATGGCTAATAATATTTGGGACTGGTTTGGGATCAGCAGTAAGATTTGGTGGGAACATACCTGGTGGATATCAGGCCTTTATTTATCCGGGAATAATTGGTCAGACTATTCTTTTTACATCTATCTTTTCTGGCCTTTCGGTTATTATGGATCGCCAATATGGATTTTTAAAGGAGATACTGGTTGCCCCTATTTCAAGACCTTCTATTGTACTGGGAAAAGCATTGGGAATCAGCACGGCATCAGTAATTCAAGCTTCTATTTTATTGATTCTTTCTTTCATAGTAGGGGTCTCTATGAATCCTTTGACATTCATTCTGTGTATTATAATAGCGTTGATCATGTCAGTGGGACTTGGGGGCATGGGTCTGGTTATTGCTGCTTTTACAGACAGTATGGAGGGATTTAATCTTATAATGAGTTTTATTGTACTACCAATGTTTCTTTTGAGTGGAGCATTGTTTCCCATTACTGGATTGCCAACATGGCTTCAGGCAGCAGTTTATATAAATCCCTTGACTTATGGTGTGGATGCACTTAGGGCAGCTACTTTAGGCGAATCAGCACTTCCTTTAGAAATAAGTATTATTGTAATAGCCATTTTTGCCGTTTTAATGATTTTAATATCTGCATTAATATTTAGCAAGAAAGAACAAAGCTTAA
>CAYUFT010000088.1:0-8609 GCA_964444115.1 uncultured Methanobacteriaceae archaeon | reverse complement strand
TAAAATCCTCGCTTGAAGAATATAATATTGTAAAAGAAGAATTAAAATCCTCGCTTGAAGAATATAATATTGTAAAAGAAGAATTAAAATCCTCGCTGAAAGAATATAATATTGTAAAAGAAGAATTAAAAGAGTTAAAAAATATTAAAAAGTTTAGAAAAAATGATTCGAATAATTCACTTTCAGCTTATGTAAGTGATATTAAAACTTTAAAAGCATCTAAAAAGTCTAATTTTAACCGAATATATTTAGAACCCACACTATTGCCGGAATCTGAAATATATGAAAACTGTTTTAATCCCTATAAAAATATTTTAAAGGATAAAAATGCTTTCCATGAAAAGGGATTATTTGATGAATTTGTAAATATATTGATTGAGTCAAATGATATATGCCAAAATAAAGATATTGAAATGGTTTGGAAATGGCCAGATATCAGCAGATTACATATCCTGAGTCTTTTAAAATCAATATCTTCAGAGATTTCTCAATTAGATATGGGCATTATGGTCGGTAGTCCGGGATTAGCCAGCTATTTACACAAAAATCATCCACAATGGAAAGTTTATGGTTCTTCCGCATTAAATATCTGGAATAATCAAAGTATTTCTCATGTTTCTTCATTATTTTCTCTATTAACATTATCTCCAGAGCTATCAATAAATGACATTAAACCATTATTAAATAAAGATTTAATATTTCATGATAACCCGAGCAAATCTAATCTGAATCAAAGCGATTTAGAAATAATAGTTCAAGGCAGTCTGGAATCTATTGTTAGTCAGGAATGTATTTTATCATCTAATTTGTTGTCAAATTCTCAGTTTAATTTGATTAAAGAAAATAAGGAAGATAATTTTTTTGTAGGGCTTAAAGATGTTAAAAACCAGATTTTCCCTTTGAAAATATCTGCAGACTGTCAAAGTATAATTCAAAACTCCGCAGAAGTTTGTCTAGTTGATTATTTACCATTACTTAGGAAATTGGGTTGTTACAACTTTTCTATAGATGCTCGAGCTAAAGGACCATTATATTTAGAAAAAATGGGACATTATTATGCTGAAGCATTAGCTGATTCTTTAAATCCTTCTAATTTACAAATTGATAAGCTTAAGAGTAAGATAAAAAAAGTTTCAACAGGAGGAATTACTGCTGGAAATTTCCTTCGAGGAGTGAATAAGGCAGATTTAGTTTAGTTATAGCTAAAATTTACCTCAAGTTATAATACTATCATGAAATCCTAGTAATTGTAAGATATTTCTTTTCACACGCTCACCATTCTTATAAATATCCATTTAAGAATAAGCATATAAAAGTGAATAATTATTATAATCTCTAATTAACTCAATTTAATAAAAAAACGAAGGTAAAGGGAATAGGATGGGAAAAAAACTAGATCTAACTAAAGTAAAGGGTGTGGGGGAACGCATGGCCCAAAAAATTGTACAACAACTTGGTGGTGAACAGGAACTTGTAAATGCTGTTGAAAACTTCGAAATAGACCGTATTTCAAGTATTGAAGGCGTGAGCCAAAGAAAAGCAATTGAAATCATAAATGATCTCTCTGGAAATTCCACAGAAGAATTTCTAAAAACTGAAAGGGCTCTGCAATTATATGAAGAAATTTTAGAAAAAATTTTATCTTATGCTCATAGTTCCCATGCTAAAAATAAGATATTGCTACTTTCACCGATGCAAGATCCTGAAAAGATAAAATCTTCAATTGATTTTGTTATGGAAGCTAAAAGAAGTGTTTCCTCACTCCCAATTAAACACGTTCGTGGTTTATTAAACAATTTGAGTTTACCTCATGAAGTTAAGCCAAACTATGATCCCTCAGTTGCTATCCTTGTTGAAAGTAGTGAAGATTACGGTTATCTAGTTGATTTAGGCCTTAATCGCCATTTTCCAATAATAAGTGCCCAGGAATCCGGGGAAATTCAGGAATATGAATTTGTCATTTATGTGTATTCCCATGGTAATTTGGCCTTAGATGAACAGGAAAATGTAGTGATGGTTAGTAAAGATTCTGAAATTCTGGAAATTATTCCAGAATCTGTTTTAAATTATTTTACACACAACAAATCAATTTTAACCCAGGTTTTAGAATTAAGAAATTTATTACAAAAGGAAACTGTTCTAGATGAAACCATTGAAATATTGAATGAATTGGAAGAATTGAAATATAAAGAAGTTGATTTTGACAAGTCAGTCAATTCTGCTAAAAAGAGGGCAGATGATGAAATAAAATCCTCGGTCAAAAATGTGGACCTTAAAGGAGATGAAGTTCTGGCCCTTTTAAATCAGGGTATGACTGACAAAATAGAGAAAATATTTGATGAAGTAATCAGTAAAGCACGTGCCGACATTAAGTTAGATACTGGTACTGAATTTGATCCATTTCTCAGAACATATCCTCTGGAAATTGACGATGCAGAATTAGAAAGAGTGAAAAAACAGGACCTATCCAAAAGACAGATTGAAATTTTTGATAAAAAAGTAACAGCTGCTAAAAGACTCTCCCAAATAAGGACAAAAGTTGATCAAGAAATCAAAGAAGCATTAGAATTTGATTATCAATTTGCCCTGGGATGTTTTGCTCATTACTACCAGCTAAAAGCTCCTGAAATAGGAGATGCTTTCCATCTAGAAGGTGCATTGCATCTGAATTTAGCTCATAAAACTGAAAATGAATCCACTAATTCTTCTGAAGACATTCAGAGAATAAATTACTCCCTTTTCTATCCGGAAAATGTGGCCTTGCTCACAGGAGCCAATAGTGGAGGAAAAACCACACTACTGGAAACTTTAGCCCAAATTTCAATTATGACCCATATGGGTTTGCCAGTTTGTGCTGAAAAAGCTGAGGTGAAGTTGCTTGATGAAGTTTATTTCTTCTCTAAACAAAGATCACTTGATGCTGGAGCATTTGAATCATTTTTAAGAACTTTCATGCCAATCGTAACTACTGACAACCAGAAACTTATTTTACTGGATGAATTAGAAGCCATAACTGAATTAGAAGCCGCAGTAAAAATTATATCAAGTTTTATAGAATTAATTAATGATTCAAATTCATTTGCTGTGATAGTAACTCACATGGCCAGTGAAATTATCAAATATGCTCCAATAAGAGTAGATGGAATTGAAGCTAAAGGTTTAGATGATAATTATAACTTGTTAGTTGATAGAACTCCGAAAATGAATTATTTGGCCAGAAGTACTCCAGAGTTGATATTAAAAATGATATATGAAAGATCTGATGGGAAATTAAAGGATATTTACGGGAAGATATTAGAGAAATTTTAATTTATAATATTAAATCAACTTATTTTTCATTTTTAAATCTAAATTTAAAAATTATTTAGATCAATACAAATTCATAGCATCATGATGGTTATTGGTAATATGAAATGCATCAAATAAAAATAAATTAGGAAAGATCAAATCGATCCGCATTCATTACTTTGTTCCATGCTTTAATGAAGTCCTGGATGAATTTACTCTCTGAATGTTCACAAGCATAGACTTCTGCAATGGCCCGTAGCTGAGAGTTAGAACCAAAAATAAGGTCAATTCTGGTACCAGTCCATTTTAATTCTCCCGTTTCACGATCATAACCTTCAAATAGATCTCCTTCTTCAGATACTCCTTTCCATTCTATTCCCATATCCAGCAAACTCACGAAAAAATCATTGGTGAGGGTCTCCGTTTTTTCTGTGAAAACACCATGTTTAGATTGATTGTAATTTATATTTAAAACTCTCAAACCTCCAAGGAGGACAGTCATTTCAGGGGCAGTTAGGCTTAGTAATTGTGAGCGATCTATAAGTAGCTCTTCTGCTGAAATAGAGAATTTGGTTTTTAGATAGTTTCTGAATCCATCTGCTAATGGTTCGAGAAAAACAAATGATTCTACATCCGTTTGCTCTTCTAGTGCATCCATTCGCCCTGGCTTGAAAGGTATGGACACTTCATAACCAGCATTCTCGACCGCCTTTTCAATAGCAGCACAACCTCCCAGGACGATTAAATCAGCAATTGATACCTTTTTATTGTTGGATTGTGAATTATTGAACTCAGCCTGAATCTCCGCCAGTTTAGATAGTATTTTTTTAAGTTTAACAGGTTCATTAACTTCCCAATCTTTCTGTGGAGACAGACGGATGCGTGCACCATTGGCACCGCCCCGTTTATCGGATCCACGGAATGTTGAAGCAGAAGCCCACGCAGTTGAAACAAGTTCGGACACGCTTAAATCCGATGCAAGAATCTTAGCTTTGAGATTTACTATATCCTGTGTATTTATAAGTTCATGATCCACAGCAGGAATAGGATCCTGCCAGATAAGATCCTCTTGGGGAACTTCCGAGCCGAGGTAGCATTTACGAGGGCCCATGTCGCGGTGAGTTAATTTAAACCAGGCACGGGCAAAGGCATCAGCAAATTCTTCAGGATTTTCCAGATAGTGCCGGGCTATTTTCTCATAAGCAGGGTCAAACTTGAGAGAAAGATCTGCAGTGGTCATAATAGGGCGATTTTTTTTAGAATGATCATGAGCATCAAGCACCATATCTTCATCATCCACATCTTTTGCTAACCAAATATAAGCCCCAGCCGGACTTTTAGTAAGTTCCCATTCATATTTGAAGAGAATTTTTAGATAACCCATATCCCAGGTGGTAGGATTCGGTTTCCAGGCACCTTCAAGTCCACTAGTAATGGTATCACCGGCTTTACCACTTTTATATTGACTTTTCCAGCCTAGCCCTTGTTCTTCTATAGGGGCAGCTTCTGGTTCAGGCCCCACTAATTCTGGATCTCCTGCGCCATGAGTTTTACCAAAGGTGTGTCCTCCAGCAATAAGCGCTACGGTTTCTTCGTCATTCATAGCCATACGTGCGAAAGTTTCCCTGACATCACGTGCTGAATCAAGAGGTATTGGTTCTCCATTGGGCCCTTCGGGGTTTACATAGATCAATCCCATCTGTACAGCTGCAAGAGGTTTTTCCAGTTCACGATCTCCAATATATCGTTCATCATCAAGCCATATATCTTCCTTACCCCAGTAAACATCATCCTCAGGTTCCCAGATGTCTTCTCGGCCACCACCAAATCCAAAGGTTTTAAATCCCATAGACTCCAGTGCACAGTTACCTGCCAGAATCATGAGGTCAGCCCAGGATATTTTTTCCCCGTATTTCTTCTTAATGGGCCATAAAAGGCGACGTGCTTTATCCAGATTAACATTATCTGGCCAGCTGTTTATTGGTGCAAAACGCTGATTACCCGTGCCACCACCACCGCGACCGTCAGATGTGCGGTAAGTACCGGCACTATGCCAGGCCATACGAATCATAAGACCACCATAATGCCCCCAGTCGGCAGGCCACCATTCCTGTGAATCCGTCATCAGATTGTGAAGGTCACTTTTCAGTGCAGCCAGGTCAAGCTTTTTAAATTCCTCAGCATAGTTGAATTCTGCCCCCATGGGATTGGAAGCAGGCGTATGTTGATGAAGAATCCCTATGTTTAATTGGTTTGGCCACCAATCTTTATTTGTAGTCCCCCTACTTGTTGGTTTTCTATCTGTATTGCCTGTAACCGGACACTTACTATAATCACCCATTATATCACCCCATAGATCATATTCAAACTTGTTCAAATTTTTCTATAATTACACATTTCCAATTATAATCGACTCAAAGTTAATAATTATCTAGTTACATTTTTGTCTTTGATTATATTTATCACTTAACAATTGTAAAATTTTATAGTTAAGAAAATAAATAACGATTGTTATTTACTTTATTAAATATATGAATTCTTCTGAAATAGCAGTAGCTACATAAATATTAGAAAATAATCGAATAATTAATTATATGAGAAATAAATTTTGATAATTCTAAAAAGAATTTATGGTTATATAACTAGCACCAGTATTTATTTAATGTAAATATAATTTTTATTTTAATATATGCATTAAATAATAAATGAAGTGATTCTATGAAACCTAAAGAAACTATTAGAAATGGAGCTATAGATTTTTCAATATATTCTGAACAAGATAAGCTTGAAGCTTTAGAATATATTTTTAAAGATACGAAATATAAAAATACGCAATCTAAAGATTTACTTTTTTATGAAGACCATAAAATAAATATAGATTTGTGGCCATCGAGTAAATGGGAAAAAGAAGACTTAAAATCGTTCCAAAATGTTCTAAGAGAATTTTGAGACGTTTCTGGTCAAATTTCAAATGAACCTCGTGGTATTTCAATTGAAACTGCGATTTATTTTATTAGTGCATCTATAGCTGCTGGTTTTCTTGGTAAATGCGGTTCAGATAAATATGATTTACTTAAAGGGAAACTTAAAGATCTTTTATTAAAACGTGCTAAAAATGCTAAATTTGGAGATAAAGAAATAGATGGTTATCTAAACTTGAAGTATGATGATACAAATACAAATACGGAATTTTATTATGCTTGTTTTTACTCTTTAGAGCATGAAATATCTTATTTTCTTTCTAATATATATATATATATATATATAAAATTGATTCTATCATTCATAAAGCACAAGAATTAAATCTTTTTCCATTTAATAAAGGTAGTGGTTTTGGTGTTCACGTTGAATTTGGTAAAAAGACTAATTATGAATGGGAGGTTCAAATAAGAAGCTATATCAAAAAAAATGGATTAATTAGCTATAAACAGTTTTATAATGGTATTTTTAAAACTGCAGAACTTGATGAATTAAAATGGGAAAAAATTGATGGTAAAACAGATTTGGAAAGCCTTGAAGAATTCGCTCTTAGAAAACTAAAAGAAATGAAAGAAAATAATGGTTAACTAAAGCGGTGAGCTGATGACTGAATTCACTAAATGACCAAAATAATAAGTCGCATGAGTAGCCTTAAGGGGTGTGTGATGCGGAGGTCCTCCAAATGGAAACAAAAAAAGAATATCTGTATAAAACTCTTAATAATTCAAATGAAAAAAATATATTTAAAGAATTTGAAGATCCCATTTACAATTTTCTCGATAATTTATATCATAATGAATTTCTAAATCTAGAAATTAAAATGGAAGATGCTAAAAGATTTTTATCTTTTAAGGAATCTTTAGATGCCCTCAATGAACTATATAATACATTAATAGATAATCAAAAATATTTAAATGATGATTTGGGCATTGATCCAAAACTTTTTACATATCTTGGAGCTCATTTTTATCAAGTTTTTTATGAAAAACTAAAATTATCTTTCAACTTTTTTATTAAAATGGACAAAATGGATCTGGGCAAAACTCCACAATTGGGCAGAATTATACGTAAATTTAAGGAGAATTATCCACAGAATAAATTCATAATGGAATTAAGCTCTCAGAATCGAAATTCAATAGCTCATTATTCTTATTATTTTGAAGGGAGCATAATTTATTTATGTAATGATTTTTTTGATGAATGTCCAAAGTATTTTGAATATGAAGATTTTGAAAAAGAACTTAAAAAATTGAATATTATTGTAGAACTGTTTATTGCAACTTTTCTAGATGATTTTAATTCGAAATATTAAATGATCTAACTCTTCATGTATTTTTATAAATTAAGAAAATAAACTGATTCAATATAGAAGAAATGGAATATTTGATCTTAATAAGTTAAATTTTCAAAGGAAGGATATTTTATCTGATTCTAATTATATTAAAGAAAATTATCAATCATACAAAATCATTAAATTAATTTTGCCTGCATACTAACTCGTCTGGTTCATCGGTAGATAACCCTTCCCTCCCCGAGCAACCCTCGAAGCAGGCAGTCTGTCTAATGCTGGGTTTCTTCTATTCATACTAGGCTATCGCCCTGTCTTAAAAGGACCATAGGCATCAGTCGTTAAAGATATGACAATAAGATATTGTTTAATTAAGTATTTAACTATTGTTTTTTTATTAAAAAGTTGTTAATAATGAGTTAATTGAAATAAAATTTAATATTAAAAGATATTTTTAGATTATATCCTTCTTTAGATATAATTCTATAAAAAAAGTTTATAATGAATTAATAAAAGGGGGTTTGGGCGGACATAAATCCGCCCAATAAAAAGGGGGTGAAAATAAGTAGAGAATACTCTACTTTGTTAAAATTTCTGAAATTTAAAAATATTTCAAACTATTAAAAAATAGAATGTCAATTTTTATTTAATTATTTATGTGATTATAATGAATGGCCGGCAACGTCAAAAGCTTCCCATAGGAACACCCACAGTACAACAAAAAACGCAGGAGGACTTTACTTCTGGGATCGAAACGAGACCAGGTGTAACCCCACCGCTATGGTCGCCGAACCAAAATAATAAGCGGAATAAACATAAAATACTAACGAACAAATACTCCTTATAAATACAAACACAAAATCCATGCACACATTACTTCACCCAAATTGAATACACCTAACCAAAAAAAATCAGGAAAAAAACAATTCCAAAATCCGATTAAAAACCAAATAGAATTACCATCACCATTCGATGTAACATATCCATAAGACATAGTACATTGAAATCATACCAGCGGACGTTGGAAGCAGCGAACTAAACAACTCGACCCGAA
>CAYUFT010000087.1:0-8850 GCA_964444115.1 uncultured Methanobacteriaceae archaeon | reverse complement strand
GCCTGTCACACAGGTTACTATTCCTGTTTTTACAGAAAAATTGATTTAGAGGATTTGGATAAATTAAATGATACAGAAAAGCTTGAAAAAATTGGGAAGAAAATTTTTGAGCCAGAAGAAATTTATGGAGAGAGGTAAATGAGAATTGTACCAGATACCAGCGTTATCGTTGATGGAAGAATCACCAATATCGTGCAGGAAGAAGAATTTAGAGGCAGTGAGGTGATTGTACCAGAAGCAGTTGTATCTGAGTTAGAATACCAGGCAAATAGAGGTAGAGAAACTGGGTTTAATGGCCTGGAAGAGTTAAAAAATCTTCAGGAACTCAGTAAAAATGGCAAAATATCTCTAACTTTTGTGGGAAGAAGACCTACCTTAGAAGAAATTTCACTTTCTAGAGGTGGAGAAATAGATGCTATGATTAGAGGTACTGCTAGAGAACACGATGCAGTTCTGGTTACCAGTGACCGGGTACAATCAGAAGTAGGTAAAGCACAGGGCCTGGACGTGGTCTACATCAAACAGGAAATAATGGCCTATGAAGAATTAGAAATAAGCAAATATTTCGATAAAAATACCATGTCCATTCACCTTAAAGAAGGCGTGGTACCTATGGCCAAAAAAGGTACTCCGGGGAATATAAATTTAGTTAATCTTAATTTTAAACCTTTAAGACACTCTGAAATTCATGCTATGGCCCGTGAAATTGTAGAAAGAGCTAAAAGTGATTTTAAAAGCTTTATTGAGATTGAAATGCAAGGTGCTACCGTAGTCCAGTTTAGAGAATATAGGATTTCTATTGCGAGGCCTCCATTTTCAGATGGTTTTGAGATAACTGCAGTTAGACCCATAACCAGAGTTTCACTGGCAGATTATAAGCTTCCAGATAAATTAATAGCACGTTTAAGAGATACGGCAAAAGGTGTGTTAATTTCAGGTGCTCCTGGTGCGGGTAAAAGTACTTTCGCCCAAGCAGTAGCTGATTTTTACAGCAAAGACTTGCGATCTATTGTAAAAACCATGGAATCTCCTCGGGATTTGCAGGTAGGAAATGAAATAACTCAATACGCTCCTATTGAAAAGGACATGCAGAAAACGGCAGATATTCTGTTATTAGTAAGACCAGATTACACCATATACGATGAATTACGTAAATCAAAGGATTTCCGCATATTTGCCGACATGAGACTAGCTGGTGTGGGCATGATTGGTGTAGTACATGCTACTAGAGCAATTGACGCTATACAAAGAATTATTGGACGAGTTGAACTGGGAGTTATACCTTCCGTAGTGGACACTACTATTTTCATTGATGAAGGAAAGGTTAAAGCCATTTATGACGTGAAAATGACAGTGAAAGTTCCTACTGGAATGACTGAAGCTGATTTGGCCCGACCTTTAATAGAGATAAGGGACTTTGGAACCGGAGAACTTGTAAATGAGATTTACACCTATGGTGAACAGACCATAGTCATGGACGTAGGTACTGCAGCAGCACCTGCTTCACAAGATAGAAGTCCAGTACAAAAAATTGCAGAGAGAGAAATTGAAAGGGAATTTAAAAAGAGAGTTCCCGGATCTAAATTCCGAGTTGAAGTCAAATCAGATAAAAGGGCCACAGTATGGATTGAAGAAAAACACATTCCTAAAATCATTGGTAAAAAAGGAAGAAACATTGATGAATTAGAAAGAAGAATTGGAATTGGAATTGGAATAGAACCATTAAAATCTCAAAAAGTAGAATCTCAAGAAGTTATGGAAGACAAAATTGAAATACCCGTGGAACTATCTGGAAACTACGTGGTACTTAACTTTGGAAAAGATGCCATAGGAACCTCTTTTGATATCATTGTAGAAGAAGAATATTTATTCACGGCAACTGTCGGTAAAAAAGGATCAATAAAAATTAAAAAGGATATTGAATTGGCCGATATTATAATTAAAGCTATTAAAAGAAATATACCGGTCAGTGCCCGCATAAGAATTGATCAATAAATCAATTAATTATTTTTTTATTGATTTAAGCAATAATATCATTTATCAAACCTTGATAACTCAATAAAAATATCCTCAACTTCATAGAATTTACAAATATCCTTTGAGGTCATTTATCAAATCATTTATTAAAAAATCATCGAGAGATTAAAATGAAAATTGGAGTTTCTACACTTGCACTTTATCCAGATCCATTAGAAGATATTTTACCCTTTTTAGAAGATTTAAAGGTAAATTACTGTGAAATAATAAATGAATATCCTTTAAATGAAGTTCAAAGTGAAATATTCGAATCCTATACTATAAAAACAACAGTACATAGTCCCATATCTGATATGAATATATCCTCTCCCAATGAATCTATTAGAAATGCATCTATAGAACAGGTTAAAAAATCCATTACTTTAGCTAGTAAATTAAATGCAAATATTGTAGTGGTACATCCTGGTCAAGTTCCATTTCTGGCCCGAATTTTCCAAGATAAAATTATAGAGAACAATTTCAACTCATTGCGTGAATGTGCTGATTATGCAGATGAAATGGGAATAGAATTATGTGTGGAAAATATGCCTGATATGGAAGGTTACTTATTTAAAGATATTAACCATTTAAATAATCTTGTAGAAGATTTAGGAGTATTTATGACCTTAGATGTTGGTCACGCCCACAATACCGGATTTTCAACTGAAGAAATGGTTAAATCTGACCGTTTAAAGCATATACACTTGTCAGATAATGATGGATCTTTTGACAATCACGAAGCACTGGGAAAGGGAACTATTGACTTTGATAATCTAGTTAAAAATCTTAATAAAATAAATTATAATGGTGTTTTAATCATAGAAGTTAAAAATCGAGCAGAAGTTTTGGAAAGTTTAAGGTTCTTGAAAAATAAAATCTGAAATAAGGATCTAATTAAAACCATCACCTGCAACCTTAATTTCCATTAAAAATAACATTTATTAAATATTTATTAGATTAAGAGTAATTTAAGATTAGATTAAAATATTTTAAATAAAATTCGTTAAGATATTCTTATCAAACGATAAATTATATTAATTTTTATAATATAAACATAAATTATTAATAATCATTCTTTATAATTTGGTGAAAAAATGAAAGTGGCGATAATAGGTGGAACCGGGGATCAGGGATTTGGACTGGCATTGAGATTTGCAAAATCAGGAGAAAAGGTTCTTTTAGGATCCAGAGATATTAAAAAAGCAGAAAATAGTGTTAACATCATTCATAACATGCTTAAGGGTGAAGAACTTGATTGTATCCAAGGGATGACCAATCAGGACGCTGCTGCTCAGGGAGATATAGTAATATTGACTGTTCCCCTACAAGCTCAAAAAATTACACTTAATAGTATAAAAGATTATTTAGAAGGAAAAATCCTGGTTGATGCAACCGTGCCACTGGAAACATGCGTGGGTGGTAAAAGCACCAGATACATAGATTTATGGGAAGGATCTGCTGCAGAGAGAACTGCTGAAATCTTAAAGGATAAAAACACTATTGTAGTTTCCGCATTTAACAATGTGAGTTCTGCCAGTTTAACCAATATTAAAGAAGATGTAAAATGCGATTGTTTAATATCTGGAGACGATTCTGAATCTAAAGCAGTAGTAATGGAGTTAGCCGAGAAAATACCTGGTGTTAAAGCCATTGATTGTGGGCCTCTGGAAAATGCCCGTATTGTAGAAAAAATTACTCCACTTTTAATAAATTTAAATATTAGAAACAAAACCAGATTAGCAGGTATTAGAATTACAGGTCTTTAAACAAACAATTTAGACATAAACCCGTTATTTATTAGTTCTGAGCATTAAATAAATCTAATCAAGTGAAAAAATGGAAATCATAAAAAAAACAACCGAAGAAATTACCCGACATGCACTGGCAGTTATTAATAAAATCGAGGAAAAACAAGTTTCTAAGATGATTGAAACTATTATAAATTCCGACTGTGTGTTTATTGTAGGTACTGGTCGCTCTGAATTGGTAGGTAAAATGTTTGCCATGAGATTAATGCACCTCGGTTTCACCGTTTATGTAGTAGGTGATGTAACCACCCCCGCTATTAAAGAAAGCGACTGTTTAATTGCCATATCTGGTTCTGGAGAAACAAAAACCGTTACTTTAGCTGCTGAAACTTCTAAAGATGTAGGTGCAATGGTAATCGGCATAACCGCGAATTTAGAGTCTACATTAAGTAATCTGCTGAATGTAGTAATAAGTATTGATAGTAAAACAAAGGAACCATGGAAACATTACACATCCAATGTTTTAAAAGGCAATTACGATGATTTAACACCAATGGGGACTCTATTCGAAGACAGCACTCACCTGTTTCTAGATGGCTTGATAGCAGAATTCATGGCACTTCTAGGTAAAAAAGAACAAGACCTTAAAAAAAGGCATGCCATAATAGAGTAAGCAAATCTTAAAGAAATGAACATTAAAATAGGTCAAATTAAAGATTATAAATTAGATTGTAAATCAAATAAATGTGGGGATTTTATAAATTTTTAATAATCCTAACCATTTTAATATTTTAAATGCTTAAATTTGATATTTTTGCTTAATAATGATATATAATCATCTAATTATATTTTAAAGGTGAATAAATGCGTTCTGAATTATCTCAAGATGTAGTAACCATATTTAATCCATCCTCCGTGAAAATAAACCAAAAAAGTCATTTTGGAAGGTTGGAAAATGATCGTCTTGAATTATCATTAATAGAAGCTGTATTTTTATTAGAAAAGGGAAAAATTTCCATTTTTGAAGAAGAAAAAGAATATTCCTTACATGAATTAACATCCCTATTAAAAGAAAAGGGATTATACAGCAAATACAAGGTTTTTAAAGACCTTAGAAACAGAGGATATATAGTTAAAACTGGTTTCAAGTACGGGTCAGAGTTCAGGCTATATGAAAGAGGAAAATCTCCTGGAGACGGCCATTCTGATTTTTTAGTCAGAGTAATATCCGAAAACTATGATTTAAATGTTATGGACTTTTCCAGCTATGTTAGAGTGGCTCATGGAGTCAATAAGAATCTTATGCTAGCCGTAGTGGATGAAGAAGGAGATATAACTTATTATAATATAGAATGGGTTCGCCCATGATGCATATTCTTTTAAAAAAAAGATCTAATTAAACCATTAAATATACTACAATAACATTATAAATTTAAAATAAATTTTATTGAAGTCAATTTTATAATTAAATAAGGTGATTCATTTGATAGACCCTTGGGGCTCTTCTAACGTTGATTATGAAAAATTAGTACAACAATTTGGTATTAAACCATTTAAAGACTTACTAAATGATTTAAATGATCCCCATTTACTAATGCGTAGGGGAATCATCTTTGGCCAGCGTGATTATGGTAGAATAGTCAAAGCAATAAGAGATAAAGAAGATTTTGCCGTAATAACTGGAATGATGCCCAGTGGAAAAATGCATATTGGCCATAAGATGGTTGTTGATCAAATAATATGGTACGAAAATCACGGTGCTGATATTTACATCCCCATTGCAGATATGGAATCCTATTCTGCAAGAGGAGTAGATTTTGAAGCCTCCAGAGAACTGGCCATAAACGAATACATTACCAATTATATTGCTCTGGGCCTTGACTTTAAAAAATCCAATATCAATGTTTATCTTCAGTCCAAAAATTTGTTAGTGAATGATTTAGCATATGTTTTATCCAAAAAAGTCACCTTTAATGAAATGAAAGCCATATATGGTTTTAATGGCTCTACTAATATGGCCCATATGCAGGCCCCTCTTATTCAAGTGGCAGATATATTACACCCCCAATTAGAAGAATTTGGAGGTCCAAAACCAACTGTTGTTCCTGTTGGACCTGATCAAGATCCACATATACGCTTGACCCGGGATATTGCCGATCGATTTAAAAATCAGCTAAATTTCATAGCCCCATCTTCCACCTACCACAGATTCATTACTGGCCTCACTGGTGGCAAGATGTCCAGTAGCCAACCTAAAACAGCCATATTTTTAAGTGATAGTATTGAAGAAGCTGAAAAGAAAGTGAAAACAGCAAAAACCGGTGGTAGAGAAAGTCTTAAAGAACAACAAGAAAAAGGCGGCGACCCTATTAATTGTGTTATTTATGAAATGTTATTATATCACTTGATGGAATCTGATGAAAAACTTCAGGAGATTCTGGAAGACTGTAAAGGTGGAAACATTATGTGCGGCGAATGTAAGGCCCGTACCGCAGATTTAATGAAAAAATTCTTTGAAGACTTTTCATCAAAAAGGAAAAAAGGAGCAAAAATTGCTGAGAAAGTTTTAGATGATGCAAAAGTCTGTTAATCTCCTTATTTTTCTTAATTAATTTTTTATTTATTTTAAATGGATTTTTATATTAATTGTAAATATTTTTCTATATTAATTAATTAAAATTTAATTATTTTAAAATAATATAAAATAAAAAAGTCCCTAGAATTTTCAAATATATTAATTAAATCCTTTCTTAAACATTTAATATCCTAATTAAAGGAGTATAAACCAAATTTTTAAATATAAATATTATAAAAAAGATTATTAATAAAATAAAACAATATAATCAATAATGATGGAATATAATAAAATATATTCCAGCATGAACATTATTTCAAATAGTTAATATCAAAAATATTTATTTAATAATCAAAATATCTAAAAAATCTATTAATTATTAAAACATTAAACGAGGAATTTCATGGTAAAAAAAGAACGACACGAAAGTACACTACAAGCCATTTACAAACACAATGAAATGTATTTTGCACTTTCAGCCATAATATTTTTTGGATCCATGTTCCTAGGATATTTGCATTTATTTGATTTCTTTCTGGCTCCCCTTCAACAACAGTTTAAAAGAAGTATCGTTGCTGGTGAAATACAGTTAACCACAACTTCTCTCTTTTTTAATAATCTATGGGTTCTTATTATTCTCTATGGTACTAGTTTATTATTAGGATTAGGTGCTATATACTTCCTATTTGTAAATGGGGCATTCATTGGATACTTTGCTACACAAGCACCCCTCGCAGATTTTATCCTTTTAACTGTTCCTCATGGAATATTTGAAATTATAAGTTTCATAATAGCAGGTGCTGCAGGTTTTAGACTGGCCAATTTCGTATATTCTTTCATAAGAGACTTAATAGAAGAAACCTGGTATGGGTCTTTTTGGGGAAAATTAAAACATGTATACAACTTGCAATCAGATCAATTAACAGAATCAATAATTCTTTTAGGAATTGCTATTGTTCTATTGTTAATTGCAGCTGTAATTGAGGCCAATTTCACTATTGGATTGTATCAATACATCAAAGGAAGTATTTAATATACTAATAGATATTTATTAACAATCTGACTTACTAAATGTAAAATAATACAAAAACGAATTGAATAATTCCTTAAAAAAATCAATAAATGAAAAATCTATTTTTCTATTGATTAAATTAACTTAATATTTATTATTTATACTATATAATTGACTTAACTCAATGATTAAGATCAATTGACAAATTAAAAGAATATAAAAAATAATTACGGTGAATATCATGATAAAATGCGTATCCTGTGGAAAAGAATACAGTAAAGACGAAATAATTTACACTTGTACCGATTGTGGTGCTGTTTTAGAAGTAGTTTGTAATCCTGATGTATCTAAAGATATATTTAGTTGCAGAAAACAGACCATGTGGAAATACAAAGAATTCATGCCTGTGGACGAGAAGAAAATCGTCAGTCTGGAAGAAGGAGGAACTCCATTTGTTAAGTGTGACAAACTAGGTAGTGAATTAGGCATAGACCTCTATGTTAAAGTTGAAGGTTCTAATCCAACAGGCAGTTTTAAAGATAGGGGAATGAGTGTAGGTATCACCAAGGCCATGGAATTAGGAGTATCTACCGTAGGATGTGCATCTACGGGTAACACTTCTGCTTCTTTGGCCGCCTATGCAGCACGTGCTGGACTCCGATGTGTGGTTCTTCTGCCATCAGGTAAAGTTGCCCTGGGAAAATTGGCCCAAGCCATGTTCCATGGCGCAGAAGTTCTATCTATTAAAGGAAATTTCGATGAAGCTTTAGATGCAATAACTGCTCTTGCACTGGAAGGACAATTATATTTACTCAATTCAGTGAATCCATTCCGCTTAGAAGGACAAAAATCTATTGGATTTGAAATAGTAGATGATTTAGGATGGCAATCCCCTGATAGAATCATATTGCCTGTCGGAAATGCAGGAAATATTTCAGCCATATGGAAAGGAGTCAGCGAATTTTACGAAGCAGGTTTTATTGAAGATAGGCCCATGATGACCGGTATTCAAGCAGAAGGTGCCTGCCCTATTGTAAATGCCTATCAAAAAGGTAAAACTGAAATTGAAGCTATAGAAAATCCTGAAACCGTGGCTACAGCTATTAGAATTGGTGCACCGGTAAGTTCACTGAAAGCTCTCCGGGCCATCTATGATTCCCATGGACATGCCGAAACAGTTAGTGATGAAGAGATACTTTCTGCCCAAAAATTACTTGCCCGAAAAGAAGGAATTGGTGTGGAACCAGCGTCCGCTGCATCGATTGCAGGTCTGATGAAGCTGGTTGATCAGGGCGTTGTTGATAAAGGAGAACAAGTAGTTTGTATAGTAACTGGACATCTTTTAAAGGATCCAAACACTGCAATTAACGCTTGTGTGGAACCTTTAGAGGTTGAAGCCGATATTAATAAGTTATCAGAAATTATAAGGAGATAATAACTCTTTTAATTTCTTAATTTTTTAAGTTCTTTTTAGGGAAATTCAGCCAATAAAAACTTAT
>CAYUFT010000086.1:8211-9131 GCA_964444115.1 uncultured Methanobacteriaceae archaeon | reverse complement strand
CGGTATAATACTACGAGCTTTAATATAAGAAAAATCTCCATCAATTCTTAAGGCGTAAAATAAATTTTTACTTGGCAAATGACGATCAATTTCTTTTTCTAATTCCGCCATGTTTTTAATATGATGTATCTCAAATTGCTGGTGTGATTTAAAAGGCACTACCATAAAAAATGGCGTTTTTTCGGATAAAGAGAGTTTTTTCGCATCGCCCTGCGCATCCGCAGCGTAAAATTGATGGTCAATCTAAATGAGTTCTCCACTCAGCCCATTACCTGTGCCCAATCCCATATCACCTCGGGTATCTAATTGACTAAATGGCGTGGAGCCATCATACACGCCATCCATTAAATTCAACATCGTACCTGCTTGAAATATTTCGGATTCGGCTATGCCACTCAGGGGTAAGCCAATTAAAAAAATGATGAGGGTGAATAGGTGATTTTTTTTCATTTTAACTCCTCATTACACATTCATTATTATTAAAACTAATAATCTAATTTATTGAGTTCTGATACGATTGACCTTTAATTTATTTAGTTATTGATTAAAACCATTTAATTAAAAATAAAAAATAATGGGGTCTTAATCACCATTTATAATAACTTCTATGGCATAACCACCAATCATAGCAAGTATGCTGCTCTTTTCGTTTTTTTGCAGACTTTACATCAGATGGTGGAGGTATTATAAGACCTTTACCGATTAACTCATTATTTGGCCAGTTAGCAGGTATGGCCACCCCTTTTTCCTCAATGTTATTGAATCCTTCAATCATACGCAGAATTTCATCCATGTTTCGTCCTAATTCTTGAGGATAATACAATATGGCCCGAATTATGCCTTCCGGATCCATGATAAACACTGCTCTAACCGTATTTGTAGGTCGTGCCGGGTGAATAAGTCCCCATGTATCGGCTACT
>CAYUFT010000086.1:0-8201 GCA_964444115.1 uncultured Methanobacteriaceae archaeon | reverse complement strand
TTCAGATGTGAAAAAATCTGATCAATACTGAGGCCAATCAACTCACAGTTGAATTTTTTAAATTCTTCATAGCGCTTCTGGAATGCAACAAACTCCGTGGTACACACTGGTGTAAAATCTGCCGGGTGCGAAAATAAAATAAACCATTTATGCTTAAATGCTTTAGGAAGTTTCATCATTCCTTGAGTTGTTTGAACTTCCATTTTTGGAAATTTATCTCCTATTAATGGCATTCCTCGACCTTTTTTCTTAATTTTTCTTAATTCATATACCTTTTCTCCCATTTAAAGCCCCCTTTTAATGGTTTAATATAAATAATATATTTGTCGTTATTTTTATTTATAATTTCGTTATGGAGTGTAAAATTAATAAAATTAAGTTTTAATAATAATAATAATAATAATAATAAATCTAAAGTCTAAAAATAAGAAAATAAAGGCATATAATGAATAATTGGAATAGAAAAATAATAAAGTTAGAAATAAGTTAAGTATGTTAAGTAAAATAATCTATTTCTGTGCTACTGGTGGATTGAAAATACGATTAGCCAATTCAGCATCAACCATTAAAAGACCGCTCGAAGAATTTCCTGCCAAGCGAACTTTTTGAAGTACTGCACCCACAGATTCCTCTTCTTCTACCTGTTCAGCAACATACCATTGCAGAAAATTATTGGTAGCATGATCTTTCTCTTCAATAGCCAGATTTACTAAATTATTAATTAATCCAGTAACCTTTTTTTCATGTTCCAAAACACGTTCAGAAACATCTAAAGGAGATTCCCACTCGAAAGGAGGTTTTTCAATTGTGTCTAAAGCAACCCGAGCACCTCTTTGCACTAAATAATCATAGAATTTCATGGCATGGGTCATTTCTTCCTGAGCCTGGACTCTCATCCAGTTGGCAAATCCTGGTAAATCCGAATCTTCATAATAAGCAGCCATGGCCAAATATAAATAAGCAGAATACATTTCTGCATTCATCTGTCCATTTAAAGCATCTTGCATTTTTTCACTTACCATTTTAATCCCTCTTTTTTTTATTAATCTTAATATTGATTTATATCCAATCTAATTTTAAAAAACATCCGTCAAGCATTTACATATGCTCTAAATTTTAATTATAGGAACTATTTGAATTCCAATAAATATTAAAAAATATTAAATAAAAAAATGAATGTTTAATTCCCCATTGTTTTTAAAATCTGATCTGCCAAATCATCTAACTTTTTAAAGTCTTCTTCTTTGGGTAAACCTTTTATTAATAGAGTATCATGGTAATTAATTTTCAAATTATTTAATAGGCCCTTGATTTCATCTTCCATCATAGTTCCCCAACCATAAGAACCAATTATGGCCCCATATTTAAGTTTTGGTCTTAAAACATTGACCAAATAAAGAATTTGGGCCATGAAAGGATGTGGTTTAGTCAAAACGGTAGGTGCTGCCATGACTAGAGTAGATGAATCAACCAAATCTATTAAAAATTCTCCCAATTCCATTTTAGATAAATTAAATGGTTTTACTTCAATGCCCCGTTTAATCAGAGCATCTATCAAGTATTTGACCATTAATTCCGTACTTCCATGCATCGAAACATAAGGAAGGACAACTTGATTAGATGTTTCATTAGAGGCCCATTTTGCATATAAATTCATAATTTCAATAGGATTTGAAATTAAAGGTCCATGGGAAGGTCCAATGAATTCAATTTCTAATCCTTCTATTTTTTTGAGATTATTAATTATCATAGGCCTAAAAGGCATCATGATTTCCGCATAATATCTTTTTGAAGGAATTAAAAGAGATATATCTTCTGGACCAAATAACTCACTAGTAGCCAGGTGTGAGCCAAAAAAATCACAGGAAAATAGAATTTCGTCTTCAATTACATAGGTAACCATAGTATCTGGCCAGTGCACCCATGGAGTGAAAATAAATTTTAAAGTTTTATCACCCAAAGATAGTGTTTCACCATCACTTATAACTTTTAATTTTGCATTAGAGAGTTCAAAAAAGCTTTTAAGAAGTTTTTCACACTGAGGATTAGTTACAATAACAGCATCTGGAAATTTTTCCAGAACTGCAGGAATAGAACCAGAGTGATCCTGTTCAGCGTGATTAGAAATAATATAATCTATATTTAAACCTGTTTCATCTAGGTTATCCAATAATTCTTGTGTTTTGGTAGGGTCAACTGTATCGACTAATGCAGTTTTATTTGTTCCCTCCACAATATAAGAATTATAAGAAGTACCTTGTGGAAGGGGTATTAACTCATCAAACAGTTTTCTGTCCCAGTCAATAGCTCCAACAGAGTAGATTCCACTTTTTATAATTCTAACAGCCATTTCAATCCATCTTTTTGAATTGATCTTTTCCTACACCACAAATGGGACAAACCCAATCATCAGGAATATCTTCAAAAGAGGTTCCAGCTTCTACTCCAGAGTCCGGGTCTCCATTTTCAGGATCATATATGTAACCACACATTTCACAGATATATTTAGCCATATTTTTGCCTCCAAGATTTAAATTAAACTATTTTTTGATTAAAAAATCAATTTTTATATTTCAATTCAATTTTTATTGAATATTATTGATACTAATTAACAATCAATTAGTTTATGCTAAAATATTGATTAGTTTTTTAAAGCAATAAACATTCTTTTGGGTGCTCCACAAGATGGGCACTTCCAATTAGCAGGTAGGTCTTCAAAAGAGGTTCCAGGTTCAATATTAGATCTAGATTCCCCCTTTTCGGGGTCATATATATAGCCACATAATTTACATTTGTATCTTTTCAATCTAAACACCTTTTTATCTTGAGTTGGTTTAATAAATGATTATAATTGAATTATCTGTAAATTCATATTTATCTTTCATATATTTATTTATGAATTTATTTAATCGGTAAGAACCTTAATTTTCCTGCACCACATTTAGGGCAGTGCCAATCATCAGGAAGTTGGTCAAATTCAGTTCCAGGCCCAACATCAGAACGAACTTCTCCAGATTCAGGGTCATAAATATATTTACAAACTCGACATTTATATCTCATTTTTTTACCTCAGCTTAGTGAATAAAAAATATTTTATTAGATATAATTTTTAGATGTATCTATATTGGAATTTAAAATGTTTATAAATATCGGTTAAAATATTTTAGGGTTCCTGGCTTTGTTTTTAAATAAGGATAAAAATAACTCCTAACTAATTTAATATCGGTTCATTTGCTAAAATATTTCATTCTAAACACATTAAAGCCCACCACACAAATTATAAACGCTATTTTAAGATAAATATTAATTGGGGCAAAAATTGCAATTGCTAGCAATAAAATTCCCACCAAACTGTGCGTAAGCCAATTTCTCCAATCTAAAAAATAGTTTTTAATGCCTTTTATTATTTTATTCATATAAACACCCATATTAATGAATCAAATTCTCTAAATAATTGATCATCACTGCTACTGTAATTTATTATATTACCATTCACCATATATTATATTTTTCGATATATCAATTATGGATATATTAAACTATTTAAACACAGCAAGTGTATTTAAATTATATTATTATGGATCTATTCGAATTAAAAAAGAATATTAAAATTAAAAAGATTACTTAACAAGTAAAACAGGAACATCAACTGTTTTTAAAGCATTTTCGGCCACACTGCCCATTAAAATTTTTTCAATACCAGAACGCCCATGGGACCCGATAACCACCATATCTGCATGAGATTTTTCAGCGATTTTCTTCATATCATGCCTAGGATTTCCAAAAATAAGGACCTCATCTACTTTTACATCTTTAGCCTTGCCCTTTTCACTGATTTTAGATAAAATCTTATTTCCTTCTTCTTCCATAACATCAAAAGGATAAATGAGCTTTTCATCAATTATATGAACAGCTACCACAGTAGATTCAAGTTTTTTAGCCAAATCAATGGCCACATCTTCAGCTTTTTGGGCAAATTTGGACCCATCACTTGGTATCATTATTTTATTAAACATTAAAACTCCCTCCTCTTTAAAACAGCTATTCAACTTTTTTGAGATTATCACCGATAATGAAACTATTTCCACCTAAATGAAGAATAGGTTTAACTTTTTCAACATCTAAAAGGCCATCTTTCATGCAATTTTCCTGAACAGAGGCATGAACCACGTAGGCAGTTATCAAATTGTGATCACCAACCGTATTTACCCTTAGAACTTCACATTCTAAGTGGGCCATGGATTCTACAATTCTAGGTGGGGAAACAATTTTAGAAGGTATAGATGTCAATCCTGCTTTTTCAAGCTCATTTTCACCATAAGGTAATTTTTCACCAGTAATCCACATTTTCTGCAAAATGCTATCTGGAGTAAGATTAACCACAAACTCCCCGGTTTCATTTATGTTCAAGTTAGTATCATGTTTAGGGGCTGATGCGAAAGCTATAATTGGCGGATTCATAGAAACCGGCATTACAAATGAAAATGGAGCTGCATTAATATCTCCCTTGGAATTAACTGTCGTTATGATAACCGTAGGTCTGGGAGCTAATATTCTGTGTGCATTCTCTGCTGGAAAGTCCTCAAAATTCATTTTAACCACGTTTAATTATTAGTATATTAAATTAAAATTAATTTAAATTAATTTGATAATATAATTCATTTAATGAGCATTCAATGAAGAAAACTTTTATTATTAATTTTATATTTTGCTTTATAAACTTAATAAAAATTATATAATTTTTTTAAACTACTTTGATTTAATGATTAATTATGATGAGATAATCCAAATAAAGGTATATCTCACCAAATCTCACTTTAAATTATTAATCATTTAAATAATCCACATCACTTCGTCTAATGAATTCAGAACATAACTCTTGAGGAATGCCATCCATTATGAATTTTCCATCATCTATTAAAATAGCACGTGTACTCAATTCTTCTACGAAATCCAGATGATGGCTTACCATTAAAATAGTAGTTTCAAATTCATTATTTATTCTTTTGAGAGAATTAGAAACAGATCTCAATGTTATTGGGTCCAAATCTCCGAAAGGCTCATCTAAAATTAAAACTTCTGGTTGCGAAGCCAATACTAGTGCCATAGTAGCCCTTACCTTCTGCCCACCAGATAATTCAAATGATTTTCTATCAAGAATATCCAAAGACAAATCAAGAGCCTCAAAAATTGGCTTTGCATACTTTTTTACTTCATTATCAGGAAAGCTAGGGAATAACTCGTGTAAAATTTCAGCAGAAAGTCCTATTTTTTCTAATCTTGCTTTGGCCTCAGCTTCAGGTAGATCCGTAAGTTGATACAAAACATCCAATACCTGATCACTGATACCTAATTCTTCGGCAATTTTTTTAGCGTGACGAACTACTTTTTGTCCCTTAATTCCCAAACGAGAAGCAATTTGGTCCTTAATAGTAGAATAGTGAGTCAAAGCAAATTCTTGATGCATAAAACCCATATTACTTCGGACCTTCATTCTTTTAATTCCAGGCTCGTGCATATCCACCCATTCACCATCAGTTTTAAACTGAACCGATCCAGAATCCGGGAAGTCTAATCCCGCAATAATCCTAAGCAAAACTGTTTTACCAGCACCACTTGGACCAATTAAAGAAATAATTTCTCCTTTGTTTACAGCAAAATTAATGGATTTAATATCCAGAACAGAACCTCCCTTTATCAGGAAAAATCTTTTCTCAATATCCTTAATGTTTATAATTTCTTCATGAGTAGCTTCTAGTTTTACTTCTTCTTCAGGCTCTAAATCCTCTAAAAATTCTTTTATAATTTTTTTAGGTTCACCTTCGTCGGTAATTTTCCCATTCTTCATTAAAACTAATCTATCGGCGAGATATTCATGAATTTCTGGCAAGTGAGATACTAAAACTACAGTAACACCCAGTTCTTTATTTATATTTTTAATTGCATCAAAAATTTCCTGTTTAGTTTTAGGACAAGACATAGTCGCGGGTTCATCTAAAAGTAAAACTTTTGGTTTTTTAGCCAGTTGTCGGGCCATGATAAGTCTTTGTTTTTCCCCACCACTCAATACTGGTGCAAAGTGCTGTGCTTTATGTTCTAAACCCACTAATTTCAATAAATCCATGGCCTCTTGCTCAAATTCATCAAAAGCATATTCTTTATCACTCATGGATTCATCACCATACTTGGCACCATAGAGTTTTCTAACTACATTTTGTAGCGCAGTTTCTGCCCAGAGCCCGAATGATCTCTGTAAATGAATAGCGGTGGCCCTCTTGAGCTTGGTGAAATAATAGGGGTTTGAATCATGCGAAACTTTGATATCATCCAATACAATGTCTCCCTCATCAAATGGCTCTACACCTCTTAAAATCCTCAAAAGAGTGGTTTTACCAGACCCACTCATCCCAATTATTCCTAGTATTTCTCCAGATTCAACTTTAAGATTGATATTATCTAAGGCCTTAATTTCAGCCCCATTATCCATTTTATAAGTTTTTGAAAGATTTTCAATTTCAATCATGTGTATCACCAAGATATTATTAATCCGTAAAGTAACTTGCATTAATCTTAATTATATAAAATACTTCTTTAAAATTATTTAACAAACCAAGAAATCTGTATTAATTCCTAGTTTACAAAATACTTCTTTAAAATTTTAAGACACTAAATATAGATATAAAATATGTTTTATTTGAAATTTTTTAAATACAATGAAATTCTTTTTCTATTATTATACACTTAAAAGTATATGATATGATTATTCCATTTCTGAAATTCAAATAATCAATTAATGTTCCTAATATGAGTTTTATTAAATAATTCTTTGTTTATAATTAAAAAATCTTAATTAATAGAAAGTGAATAAATAGAATTAATAATTAATTTGGTGATTAAATGAGGGGATTACTCGTAGGTAGAATGCAACCAGTTCATCAGGGCCATATTCAGGTTGTAAAAAGGATACTGGAAGAAGTAGATGAAGTTATTATTTGCATAGGAAGTGCTCAGCTGAGTCACACTTTAAAAGATCCTTTTACTGGTGGAGAACGAGTGATGATGCTTACCAAAGCATTAAGTGAGGATGGAATTCCCGCTTCCAAATATTACATATTGCCTATTCAAGATATAGCTTGTAATTCTGTGTGGGTGGCCCATATTAAGATGTTAACTCCACCTTTTGAGAAAATATACAGTGGAAATCCTCTGGTTCAGCGTTTATTCTTAGAAGAGGGTTACCAAGTTACTACACCACCATTATTTTATAGAGATACATTATCCGGTACTGAAGTCCGCAAAAGGATGTTGAATGGAAAAGATTGGGAATCACTTGTTCCGAATTCAGTAATAGAAGCCATAAATGAAATTGACGGCCTAGAACGAATAAAACATCTGGCAAAAAAAGAAGTAAGTGAAAAATAATAAAGAAAATGATGTATATTTCATTCAAATTAATAAATCATTAAAATAAAATTGGATTATTAATATAACCTGATATTATTTGATTGTTAAAGTTGATTATTAAAGACTACAAAGACATTTAAAAGGGAATTTCATGCTAGTTAAAATTATCAAGAAAGACGAAGAGCAAGTCAATATATCTGATCTCATTGATCAAGTTAAAAAAAGTCCATATATTGATGAATCCGGGGCGATATTTTCCTTTGAAGGAATAGTAAGGGGAAAAGAAAAGGATTTAGAAGTTAAAAAGCTAATATTAAGTACTCCCAATATTACTGAAACCCAAAAAGGCCTAGAATCAATTGTTAATCAAGTTAAAGACAAGTATTCTGTTAAAGAAATAGCAGTAGTACATTATTTAGGTGAATTTTATGCAAGAGATCCTTTATTTTTAGTTGTTGTGGCAGGTGCACACCGTCATGAAACTTTAGATGCATTAAAAGAAATAATTGAAAGAACAAAATTTGATCTGGACTTTCAAAAAGATGAACAAAGTAATCAAGGCACTAATATAATAATGTCTGGTGGTTAATACTTTAAATTTAAAATTAAGCCAGATTTAATATATTTTATCAATCATATTTATTAAAATTAGCCAATAATCTTATTAAATTAAATCTTATTAATTACATTAATTGCAAATAATTAGCATTATTATTGGGGGTTTAATTTGAAGTTTATAAGAGATAGTGTTCATGGCAATCTACAGATTGACGATTTTGAGCTTAAATTAGTTGATA
>CAYUFT010000085.1:0-9300 GCA_964444115.1 uncultured Methanobacteriaceae archaeon | reverse complement strand
TATCTTCTTTGATTACACAATCCATCCAAACGTCATCACTGCGATGAGATCCGATATTAAATTGATGTATGATATTAATTCTGACATATACCGCATTATTTTTCCTAAGTACACTGTGCAAATAACCAATACCATTTAAAGTAAAGACAATATTTTGAAACATTATTTCCTCCTAAAGAAAAAATAGGGAAGAAATACCCATAAGGGAATTTTTCCCTATGGTTTAAAAAATAAAAAAAATTCCCAAAAAACTGAGGTTTCAGTAAGTGGTGTTTTCATTGCCATTGGTGATGAACCTATTAATCAACTGGCTAAGGATTTAGGCTTAGACATTGATCACAATGGTTACATAATAACTGACAAATTTCAGAGAACTAACTTGGAACGTGTTTATGCTGCGGGAGACATTACTGGTGGTGTGAATCAGTGGATTGTGGCCTGTAGTGAAGGTGCAGTTGCGGCAACAGCTGCCTTTGAAGATTTACAGAAAATGTGAATTAAGTAAATTAAATTTCTAAATTTAATTTTTTTATTTTTTAATTAATCTCAAACTTTTTTCAAATTACTTGTTATAAATCAAATAATTTATTAAACCCGATTCCATCCTATAAAATTAAATGAAATTAAAATAAAATATATAATTTAAATTAATTAAAAAAACCTCAATTTAAATTTTGATAAAAAATTAATTAATAATAAAATTAGTTATATAAAAAAATCAATACCCCGTCCCTAAAATTAAACATATAAAAAAATCAATACCCCGTCCCTAAAATTAAACATATAAAAAAATTGTTTAATAATTAATTTAAAGATCTAAGGACCTGCCTTTTAAGTACATATATATTGCATAGGCTATTATCAGCACTATAATTATTGGTAGCAACCAGAAGAATACATAAACCAGTGCCACTGCTACTAAAAGGGCAACTATTATGTATAATAAATCTATAAGTTCCATAATAAGAAGTTGAAGATTTTAATATAAATAATTTCTGGAATAAAATTCTTAAAATCAGATAACCCTAAAATTAAACTAATCAATAAAAATAGGATAAAATTAGAATAAAAAGGAGAATGAGACATGAAAATCCTGGTTGTAAATAATCACGGCCAATATAATCACAGAATTCATAGAACACTTCATTATTTAAAGATTCCATCTGAACTAGTATCTAATGAACTTTCTTTAGATGAAATAAAAGAAAAAGAGCCTGCTGGCCTGGTTCTAGGTGGAGGCCCATCTATAGAACGAGTGGGAAATTGTATAGAATTCATTGAAGAATTGGATCTTCCGGTTCTAGGAATTTGTTTAGGCCATCAATTAATAGCCAAAGCATTCGGCGGAGAAGTTGCAACGGCAGACGCTCAAAGTTACGCCCAAATAGAACTGGAAATTATGGATGAAAATGATATATTCCAGGGATTAGGTCCAAAAATGAATGTATGGGCATCTCACCAGGACGAGATTAAAAAAATGCCTGAAAACTTTGATGTGCTGGCCCAATCCACCCTATGTGACGTGGAAGCCATGAAACACCACAAAAAACCAATTTACGGCATTCAATTCCACCCCGAAGTTCAACACACTGAAAACGGGCCTAAAGTATTTGAAAACTTCTACGAAGTTTGTAAAAAAGTTTAAAAATACTTTTCAATAATCTAAATTAATTCTATTTTTACTATTTTTATCATTTTTTATCGGTTAATCTACTTGTTGTAATCAAACTTCTTCTAATGACTTTATAATATATTTAAATATCCTAATTACAAATTAAGAATAAGTTAAAATAATATATTTAAAGAACTAATGTAATTTTATAAATTCATTATAATATGAAAATAATACGGAAGTATTTTTCAAAATTACTTAAATCTACTTTTTTGGTGAAAATATGTTGAATCCATCTGATTTTATTAAAGAATCTATTGAAGAAATAAAGAAAACTGTTGGGGACGAAACTGCAGTAATAGGACTTTCTGGAGGCGTTGACAGTTCTGTTGCATCAGTTCTGACTAAAGAAGCCTTGGGAGATAATTTAATCGCTGTTTTTGTTGACCACGGACTTTTAAGAGAAGGAGAATCAGAATACGTTCAAAAAACATTTGAACCCCGCTTAAATTTCCGGTGCGTAGATGCTTCTGAAGAGTTTTTAGATGCCCTGGAAGGGGTAAGCGATCCTGAAGAAAAGCGGAAAATAATCGGGAAAATATTTATTGACGTCTTTGAAAGAGTGGCCGAAGAAGTAGGGGCCAAATTCCTGGTTCAGGGAACCATCGCTCCCGACTGGATTGAAAGTGAAGGGAAAATTAAATCCCACCACAATGTGGCCTTACCCCACGGACTGGTTTTAGAAATAGTTGAACCAATAAGGGAACTCTACAAAGACGAAGTAAGGATAGTTGGCACTGAACTGGGGATTCCAGATGAGCTAGTAAATCGTCAGCCTTATCCGGGGCCTGGCCTGGCTGTAAGAGTCGTGGGTAAATTATCCCACGAGAAAATATCTATTTGCCGAAAGGCCAATGCTATTGTGGAAGAAGAAGTTCAAAAGGTCGGTGTAGATAAAGAATTATGGCAATACTTCGCCGTTTTAACCGATACCAAGGTTACCGGTGTTAAAGGAGACATTAGAGATTATGGTTACCTGGTCGTATTGAGAATGGTGGCCTCCCTGGATGCCATGACTGCTCACGTGCCAGAGTTACCTTGGGACATGGTTAAGACCATTTCACGGAGAATAACCGCCGAGATTCCAGAAGTAACTCATGTTTCACTTTCAGTAAGTGATAAACCACCTAGTACCATTGAGTTTGCTTAAATCAAACTTTTTAAAATAAGTTTGATTAAAATTTTCTTTTTTTAAAAAAATTATTTAATAGTTTTCTAAAATAATATTTTAAATATTTATTTATTAATCATTATTTTGAATTTTAGAGTACAGTTTTTCAGTAACTGGGGTTTTAACACCATATTGCTTAGCTAATCTAATAATTGTCCCTCCAAAAAGATCTCCTTCATCATTTTTACCTTTCATTAGATCCTTGTGATAAGAAGTAGTGGTTTCATAGGGGAAATTATTTCCTTTTTCCAGAGAGTCTCCAATAATGGTTTTACGCAATTTTATACCCTCAAATTCTGCAATAGCGACAATTTCTCCCATTATATTTTTAACAGAAGCTTTAAGTTCATTATTTTCCATTATTTCTCCTAAAGTTTTGTTATATGCTGCAGAAACTAACCCAAATGAAGCAATAAATAAGTATTTTTCCCAAATTGCAGGTAAAGCATTTTCTTGGTATTCATAATTAATATTGAGCTGATCAAACAAATCAACCACATAATTAACAGGATAGTCTGGAAATTCTGGATCTTGGCCAAATATTATTTTTCCATCCCCTCCATTTTGGGTAACCACTCCGGGTTTTTCAATATGAGTCCCCAAATATACACAAGCCGGTAAAATTATGCCTTTAGATATTTTTTCTCGAATTCTACGATATATATCAACTCCATTTAATAAAGGAAGTATTATAATATCCTCATTAATATTTTTAGAAATTTCATTCAAGACTTCATCCAGATCATAACCTTTTACAGAGATTAAAATTAAATCCTGCGATTCCAGTTCTTTAAAATTATCTAGGGCTATGTTTGGATGGGCCGTGATCTTTTGTTTAGGTGTTTTTAGAATTAATCCATCCTCTTGAATTTTTCTTAAATGCTCTCCCCGAGCTATGAAACTTATTTTTAAGGATTCATCTCCTAATTTTTCCAGATTATGTGCCATTTGGCCACCAAAAAATCCTCCCACACCCCCAGTTCCATAAATACAAATATTTTTTATTTCAGTTTCTTGATTCATTTTGTACCCCGATTATTATTTTAATTATTAGTTTTATTCAATTCACTACAAGCATAAAATTATCTTATTTTAAAATTAAACATGAATTATAATATCCTTAAATAAAATTTATCTCAAGTGATAATAATGAATCTAAAAAATACTTATATGGCTAAGATTCCTAATCAAGAACCATACTGGGACGAAGTAGCAGATAAAAAAGAATTCCCCACTCCTTTTCAATTAAAAGAGTTTCAAAAATACGTCTCCAAGGATATGAAAATCCTGGATGTGGGCTGTGGTTATGGCCGGACATTGAATAAACTCCATGAGAATGGATTTGAGAATTTAAAGGGCATAGACTTCTCCCAGGCCATGATAGATCGTGGATTAAAATTATACCCACACTTGAATCTTTTTAAGCATAATGGGGAAAAATTGCCATTTTCGGATAATGAATTTGATGCCGTGCTTCTTATTGCAGTTTTAACCTGCACTGCCGATCAAAAAATGCAGGAAAACCTAATTTCTGAGATTTCAAGAGTTTTAAAGAAAGGAGGAATATTATACATCAATGATTATGCATTGAATGATGACCCACGCAACCTGGATCGATATGAAAAATATGAAAACAAATATGGAATATATGGCGTTTTTGAACTCCCAGAAGGAGCTGTTTTAAGACATCATTCATCAAAATACATTTCAAATCTAACAAAAGATTTTGAAGAATTAATATTTGAAAAAACTATTTACGATACTATGAATGGTAATAAATCAAATGGATTTTATTATATTGGTAAATTAAAAAAGTAAATATTAATAAAATTTAATTTTAAAATCCCATTACAATTCTAAACTTCGAATCCAATCCTCAGTAGAAATTACATCACTGAATTTCATGGCCTGAACAATTAAAATGGCCTTATGAAGTTCCTCAGCACTAATATCTCCGGCATAATTTGATAAATCAAGAGTTCCAGTGGCATCATCTATAAATTCCACATCAAAGCCTAGATGCATGGCCTGTCGGGCCGTGGTATCACAGCACATATGAGTCATGAATCCACAAATGGCCACGTTTTCTACATTATTTTCTTTTAAATATGCTTCTAATTGAGTTCCGGTGAAACTTCCCGGCAAATTTTTCTCAATTACAATATCGTGGTCTCTTTTAAGAACATCTTCGTGAATTTCCCATTCTTTGGATCCTTTTTTAAAAGTAAAAGAATATTCATCAGAACTGGTGTGTTGAATAAGAATTACAGGAATATTTTTTTGATTGGCTGAATCTATGGCCAGTATTATGTTTTCAAAACTATTTTCTGGATATTCAATTGGTAATTTACCATCAAAATATTCATTTTGCACATCTATTACCAGTAAAGCTTTTTTCATTAAATCCACTCCTTATGAGAATATATTTAAGTTCTGAAACTAGAGTCTGTATCTATAATTAATATTTACTTGTAAGGTAATAAATTTTTATAAATCTTTTTCTAAAGTTATCATGGCATTTTTAGCAGCTTTTTTAATCTCTACATTGCCACATTCTTCCATTCTTTTTAAGGAGGATTTGCATAATTTCTGGAGATGAAACACCAATCTGGCCTAAACTTCGGGCCGATTCCCATTGTAATGGTGGATCTGAGTAACTATTTAAAACTATAATTAAGCATTTAGCAGCTTCTTTAGAATTTTTAAAAGCACTTAAAGACCTGATTATTTTCCACAAGGTAACCTTATCCATATTTTCTTCTGAATTAATATCCTCTTGATTAATTCCCACAATCTTATCAAAGCATTCAATAATTGGCTTTAAAGCTCGATAATCACCCGTTTTAGCAGCAATAGCGCCTAAAGCATCAATGGCCTGTTGTTTGATAAAAATGTCTTCTTCACTTTCTAAAATTTCAATTAAATAGGGGGTGGCTGGTTTTCCAATTTTAACTAAAGTTCTGGCTGCCATGTCCCGCACCAGAGGATAACTTTTCTTATTAAAATATTTTTTAGGTAATTCTGTTTCTTGGTTGGATCCTATTTGGCCCAGTAAATCGGCAACTGGAACCACTGCAGATTCTCCCATTTCTCCCAGAGCTTCAGAAATAGCGATTCTAGAATATAGTGCTTTTTCAATTTTTAAGGCGTGAGCCAGCGACTCGATAGCATTTGTGTCTCTTTTATCCCCTAACATGGTGGCTGCGATTGTTCTCTTCTGGGCCTCAGGGTTTTCCAGCATTTCCATAAATTGAGTGGTGGAGAAATCAAGATAGGGAGTTAAATCTGCTTTATTAATTTCTCCCCTCTTTTTTCGGCCTATTTTCTTTTTATTTTCCATTTGTGACATTTTTACTCCTGAAATGCTTTTCTTTATTCATTAACTTTATGTAAAAATGTTTCAGGTATTAAAATTCTAATTAATATAGAAATAAATCTTTTTATATTTAATTATAGAACAAATTAATTAGTTATATTTAATTTCCAGAATAATAATCTAAATTAGAGTATACCTTAATCATTAAGAAAAGGTCTGGGATATTATGAAAGTAACTGAAAAGGTCCATGCTTTAGAATCAACAAAAGGGAATTATGCTTATCTTATTTTAGATGAAGAAAACACAGTGATTGATACTGGAATGCCCCGTCAGGGAAAGGCCCTTTTAAAAGAATTAGAATCATTAAATATGGAATTAAGTGATATTAAACATATCATGCTAACCCATCATGATATAGACCACATTGGCAATGTGGCCCTATTAGAAAAGGCCACTGGGGCCAAAGTATGGGCCTCTAAAGAAGATATTCCTTATATCTATGGTGAAAAAGCACGGCATGGAATAAAGAGAATATTATCCTTATTTATGAAGCCAAAATTACCTGAAAAGATAAATCCATACCCTGAAAATGGAATAATCAACAACCAGATGGAAATTATATCATCTCCTGGACATACACCGGGCCATGTGTGTATTCTTTTTGAAGATGTGCTTTTTGCTGGTGACTTGGTAAGAACATTACCAGATAAAATAAAACCCATGATGTCCATTATGAACTGGAATGATTCCATAATACATGAATCCATTGCAAAAATAGATAAATTATCATTTAAATGGATATGTCCGGCCCACGGAGTTCCCATAGAAAGAGGAAATCTTTGGGAGGAATTTCTAGTGGAAAATAAAATAAATCAGGAATAGTTTTTAAATAATCTTTCAAATTAATAATTGACATTTTTATTCTAATATTTCAAGAACTTTTTCAGCCATAGAATGGCCCAATTTAATATGCTGATCCATATCAAGATGAATACCATCAATTTCACTGGCTTTAACTATATCTGAAGCATCTAAGAACTCTAAATTATATTCCCGAGCTACCTCTTTAAAATAAGGCCCTAATTTTCTTGATTTTTCACAAGCTCCTTCAAATTCTTCACAAAATCTGGAAGATGCTGGGACCTCACCAATTAATGGCGGAGAAACCAGAAGTAGCTGAGGTGAAGCTTCATCAATACCAGAATTACTATTTAATACCATATTAACCAGGACCTGGATTCCACTGGTAACTTCAGAAGCAGATAATGAAAACCTGGTTTTAAGATCATTGGTTCCCAAAAATAAAATAACCAGGTCCAGCGGTTTATGAGAAGCTAGGCAAGGAGTTAAATATTCCTTCCCATTTTTAAATCCTCCATGAAGTGGATCATCCCATACTGTGGTTCGGCCATTTAAACCTTCTTCAATAACATTGAAATCAGCCCCTAAATTATTTTGAAGAACACCAGACCATCTTTTATTATAAATTATACGATTTCCAGTGGCAGGATCAAAGCCCCAGGTATTAGAATCACCATAACATAAAATATTTTTCATATGATTACACCTTAATTGATTGAATCTTAAATGATAGAAGTAAGTCTTGTTTTTGTGGATATAAAAGAGTTAAGATATAAAGAATTATTTTTATTTATTCCTACTACTACATCCATAAAAATTTTCTTTATTAATTTCGAGGAATTATAATGTTAGTGAATTGAGAGTTATAAATTAAAGTTGATAAAATTAAGAAGAAATAAAATAAAATTATATGAAATTAAAAACATAAGTATAGTTAGAATTATGGCCTCTCAAAAATCTGAAAATAAAAATAATGAAATACCTATCTATTTTATAAAATCAAAGAAAATAGAAATGGTAGAAAAAATTATCAAAAGCGATGATGAATGGAAATCCATCCTGGGACGAGAAGAATTTAAAGTTGCTCGAAAAAAAGGCACTGAACTGGCCTTTACTGGGAAATACCATGATTGTCATGAAGACGGAATTTATCGTTGTGTTTGCTGTGGAACTGATCTTTTTGACTCGAAAACTAAATTTGAATCTGGAACCGGTTGGCCTAGCTTTTGGGATGCTGTTGCTCCTGAAAACGTGAACTTTATCACCGATCGCAGCTTATTTATGGTCAGAACCGAGGTTCTATGTGCCCGTTGTGATGCACATCTAGGACATATCTTTGATGACGGGCCGGAACCTACCTACAAACGTTACTGTATGAATTCCGCTTCATTAAAGTTTGTTCACCGCGAAAAGATTTAATTAAGAGATAAAATCTAATTCATTTTACTAAAATATAAATACTGAAAAATAAAATTATTAGAATAAAAATTAAATAATTATTCAAACACATAAACGTTTTTAAAGGTTTTAAACTCATGATAAGAAGTAAAAATGCTTATCTCCAAAAATTAACGGCCAATATGAAAATGAAATCCATTAAGATTGGTCAAGAATTAGATGGCAGCACACCACCATCGGTCTTCATTGGAAGCTGGAACTATCCTAAAGTCTATGCTGGACCAATGATGGTGCCCATGCAGGGAGATACTGCTATCATGGACTCTCCAGAATCATGGATTCCCGGTGAAAAAAGCCAAAACGACATAATTGGTTACCGTTTATCACTGGTGCGTGGAAAACAAACCGTGAGTATTAATGATATTAACAATTCTTTTGTAGAAAAACTTCAGGAAATATCTTTATCATCTACATCTATTGACAGTGAAGCTACTTTCAATAAAAGACCCAGAGGGTTATCTTTTAGTGAAGAAACAACTCCACATGGGCCCAGTGCACTGATAGAAAAATTTGACATAGATGCGGTTAAGTGGGATCGGGAGCTGGAAAAAGTTTTCTATGACAGTGATTTAAGAGCTCGAGAGGCCTTAACGGAATTACATAACAATGGAGTTCCATTTTCAAATGTTCAAAAGGCCTTTTCCGTAGGAGCCATTGGTACTGGAAAGCGAAGAAAATTGGTACCCACCCGATGGTCTATAACTGCTTGTGATAGTACACTAGCCGATAATTTACTTAAAAACGTAAGACAATACGAAATTATTGACACCCACCGTGTTTATGAATTTTCCAGTCTGAATAATTATTATGCTGTTATTTTA
>CAYUFT010000084.1:0-9353 GCA_964444115.1 uncultured Methanobacteriaceae archaeon | reverse complement strand
TGAAAGAGTTAAAATATGATATTTTCGAAGATGGTCCACTAGTAAAAAGTGTTTCCATTACTAAAATAATGCCTTGTATGGCAGAAGAAGGTAGGGTTAAGTTGGCAATGCAACTTGATTCCACATTAGATACTGTAATGCCACTACTAATGGCTAAATTCCCCCCAGGAAATGTAAATTACATTAAAAATAAAAAAATCCTAACACTAAACACGCATGAACGGGTGATAACATTTTTTCCCTCAGGAAAAATCATGATGATGAATACTGTAGACCCGGAAGAAGGAATTAAAATAATTACGGAGTTCATGGAAAAAATAAACCAATGTTATCTGGAAAGTGAGAACGGAGATGCTGGTGAAGATCTGTCGGGAAAATTGTCAAAAATAGGACCACTAAACCTTTATAACTGCCTACCTCAGACTAACTGCGAAGAATGTGGAACAGCTACCTGTATGGCATTTTCAATGAAATTACTCTCAGGAGACAGCACCTTAGATCAATGCAAACCTCTCCTCAACGCTGAAAACCAGGACAAACTGAATTCTTTGAAAGAGCTCCTAGGAGATCAACTTATGAAAACCCTAGGATGGAAAGGAAGCTAATAAAGATTTAATATTTTTTTTTCAAAGGAAGTAAAAAAATACAAAAAGCATTGAAAAATCAAAAATATTATACCCCTACCACCACAGAAAATTTCAAAAATGAATCACTGCAGCTAAGAAAAGGAGCTATTATTCCTTGAAAATAATTTCATAAAAAAAAAGAAATTTAATTTTAATTGATGGCTTTGTGAATTCCTTCAGCTATTAAGAAGTTTTTAAATACTGATTTTGGGAAAACATAGATATGGCCTTGGTTATATTGATCAATAGCCGTGTTAACTAATGCTATGTATTTTGTTTTGTCATTATGAGTTGAATTTAATATAGCTGCCATTAAACCTTGAACCGCATTTCCACGGGTTTCTCCAAGACTACTCTGTTCACTACGGAGAGTTTCCAGTGAATTACCAGAAATATTTCCTCCATTAACTTCCACGGACCCCACAGATGCAATCATAGCGTCAACTGCCTCAGTGGTGACAAGAACAACCACATCCGGTTTTTCCCCAGTGCTGTATTCCACAATTTCTTTAGCATAAGTGGCCCCTTGTTCGGTGTTATTTTCCCATAGAGTGTCATGAAGACGTAACTTTGACTCACCAATGCTTTGCAAGTATGCTGGAACTGGAGCTGTTGGATGTACCATACCTCCCGGGTAAATCTGGGTGACATTTTGTATCTCACCATCTTTCATTTTTACTATCATGGCCATATCCACAGCGCCTAATCCTGGCCTTTGTTCAGTTTCATCCACACCCAGAACGAGTATGGTATGAGTACCTACAATAATATTCTCAGATATGGATTTATATTGGATATATGCACTTGCAGATAGCCCTACAATTGCTATAAACAATATAACTATAATAATATTCTTTTTATCCATTATTTAGCCTTCTATTTATTGGATTCCTTTTTTTAGTTTGTTTTCTATTTTTTTATTCTTCTATTTCTAAATCGATTATTGCTATAATATCGATTTTTTTGAACTAATTTAATGAAGTGCATCTTTATTAATAAAAGTTTTGGTATGCCTAAATTTTCACTAATATCTCATAAATTATCAATAAAATAATTTATGGGCACATTTTTCAAAAAGAAAAAATATTAAAAATATTTCTTTAGCATATTTCTAATAATTATATCATCAATATGCTAATCCCAAAGCACTGCATAATTCATTATTTTAATGTTTGAGTAATTGTGGTAAAATGTATTAATAAAACTACTTATAATAATAATATGACAAACCAGAATTAAATAGCAGATCCATGAATTAGGATATGGTTTAGAATATCAATTCATGAACCTACAATTAATATATTTATGACGAAATATATTATAAATCTTTAGTTTTTGAAGGGATTTAATTATTAAAATGTCAGCAATATTAGGGTATTTTGTAAAATTCTTGATAAAAAAAATAATAATATTAAAAAAAAAACAGTTAATTAATTATGGAGGTAAAAAAAATAATAATATTAAAAAAAACAATTAATTAATTAATTATGGAGGTAAAAAATGGAAATTATTAAACTAAATGAAATTCCGAAACTAATTCTAGCGTTGTTTATTGTTTTTATTGTAGGTGGTATTGGTAGTATAGCTACCTATCCGCAAATACCCCTCTGGTATGTTAATGTTATTAAACCACTCTGGGCACCACCAGGCTGGCTTTTTGGAGTGGTCTGGACTATTCTTTATATCCTGATAGGTACTTCCCTATTCATGGTATGGAGGAAAGGCCTGGAAACTAAAGAGGCTAAAATCGCAATATTGGTCTTTGCAGTTCAGTTGGGACTGAACCTTTTATGGTCCCTGGTATTCTTCGGACTTCATTCCATCCTGGGCGGTCTAGTGATCATAGTATTGATGTGGATAGCAATAATTGCTAACATTATTTTATTCTACCGCATTTCCAAGTGGGCTGGTGTGATTCTTATACCATATATTATATGGGTGACCATAGCTACCTATCTGAACTACTCTATTTACATTCTGAATTAACAGGATGATTTATTAAATATTTTTTTTCTTCAGGTATAATCTAGTTAATATTTTAGAAGAAGAATAGTTCTGATTTGAAAGATCATAGAATGATTTATTTTCCAAAGAGAATCTAAAAAATCATTTTTTTGATATTTCCATTTTTATTATCTTTTTTTCAAAGATCCCACTTCCTTCCTGAAAATCATCTTTTTTAAAACTGTAACCATCATTCTTTTTAAAAAATACAATATAATTGGAAAAAAACATTTCAAATATATTGGTTTATTGGAGGTTATTTCCGCTTAATATTTATATATATATATAGATGTACAATAATAACATGTATCATCATTATTGATACAATAATAAACATTTTAAAGGTAATAAAGCAAAAAGGAGGTGAAAAAACTTGGAAAAAACAAATATATCCCTAAAATTATTACTGGTTATCACAGGACTTTTGGTAATATTATCCATTTCCCCGGTAATGGCAGATGATTCTCTGGCAGATTCGGGGTCGCCTAAATATCAGGGTGATAACCAGAACACAGGACAATCTCCCTATAGTGGCCCACAAACCAATCAAACAAAGTGGAATTACACCCTGAACTCCAGTGAAAGCATTGAAATAGCTCCAGCAGTTGGCCCAGATGGAACCGTTTATTTACCAGTGACTATTAGAACAAATACTCATTACTATTGTGATTTGAAAGCTATAAACTCTGATGGAACCTTAAAATGGAATTACACCATTAATAACGGTGCAGGTAGTAACTCAGGTTTTACAGGAACACCAGCTATAGGAAATGATGGAACCATATACCTTCCGGGATATGCTGAAAGGAAAGGTTTCATGCTGGCTTTAAATTCTGATGGATCCTTAAAGTGGAATTACATCAATGAAGGTTCAACAGGATGGAATTCTCCAGCTATAGGAAATGATGGAACCATATACACTTCAGGATTTTACCAGGAAGAAACTACAATGGGTACCAGACAAATTGGTATAATTTATGCCATTAATCCAGATGGTACCTCAAAATGGAATTACACCATCAATGAATCAAATTATGGTAATAGTTGGTCATGGGGAGCTCCAGCAATTGGACCTGATGGAACCATCTACTTTACAGGTGTAATTAGCTCCTATAGACTTACTGGCAGGTTATATGCAATTAATCCAAATGGTATTCTAAAATGGCAAAAAATCATTAACCCCAACCCATCTTATAACACTGATCTCCGTATATCATCAGTGGTAGCTAAAGACGGAAGTATAATCATCACACCGTGTTACTACAACTACTCGGATCACACAAGTGTTGTCTACGTCTTTAATCCCGATGGAAGCGAAAAATGGACCACTATCATCCCTCATACTCTGGTAAAAGGATTGGCCTTGGCCAGTGATGGAACTATATATGTTACCGGATGGTGCGAAAACGTAAACAGTATAGTTGGAATCCTTTACGCAATCGGATCTGATGGTTCTATTAAATGGAATTATACCACTGAATACCAATTGAACTTCAACCCGGTTATTGGCAGCGACGGAACAATCTACTTTGGTGAAGGAGAACTACCCGACACATTATACGCTTTGAACTCAGATGGAACTGTTAAATGGTCATTACCAGTTCAAACTACTACTGCCCCTGTAATCGGATCTAGTGGAGCACTTTACGTGGGTATTGTAACCACAGATAGTATACTAGGACAGCTTTACAGTCTAATGACAATTAGAGATCCTTACTCTCCACAAGATGATCCTAACACTGATAACAATGTTCCGACTACCAATAGCGATGATCCTAACAATACAGTAAATAACAGTAACAGCACAGTAAATGCAGTTAGTACCACCGTGAAAATGCAAAAAACAGGACTACCTATAAATCTAATGGTTTTAGCCATTTTAATGGTTTTAGGTGGTTTAATTCAAACAAAAAGGAAATAATCTCTCCTTTTTTTATTTTTTTTATTTAGAACCTAGTCAAAAATTTCATATTATATCTACAATAACACGTTAAATAAGGGGTAGATGTTAGAAACTCCAAATTAACGGTTAAATATAAAATTAAAACCCCTACTAAAACCTAGTTATAGATATATTATTTATATTTATGTATTGATATTCTAAACCATATACATAATTCTGGGATATTACTATTATTCTAGTTTGATTTATCAATAATAAGTGATGTTTTAGCATGCTATTCTATATAATAGCTAATACTATTTTTTTAAATTTATTAAAATGTCAGCAATTAGGGTATTTTGTTAAATATCTTGATATAAAAAATAATAATATTAAAAAAAAATAATTAATTTAATTGGAGGTCCTTGTTGAAAGCCCTTTAAAATAATTAATTAAACTAGAGGTCCTTGTTAAAAGCCCTTTAAAATAATTAATTAAACTAGAGGTCCTTGTTTATATCCCGTTAAATTTTTAGGCCGGAAAACGTACCAGTAGTATTTACGGGTTGTTTTTTTGGTTTTAAGGTATGAAGTTTTTTTATAAGTTCCACTGACTTGAACCAGTTTTAGTTTGGTTTTGGAAACTTTTTTCATAGTGAAAATATCTGATCCACAGTTAATCCATTTACCAGCTTCATTTTTAAAATAAAAAGTTCTAACCACTTTACGAGTATTTTTTGTATACCAGTAGGTTTTCCAGGTTATTTTGTCCTTGCTCCCATCCCCGTCATCAATAAAATATTTAGTTCCATGATCTATTAAGTATCCCTTCTTGGCTGCTGAGGCTGGTTCTGCAAAACTAAGAGCAGAAACTGCAATCACAAAAATCGCCAATAAGGCCAACATCTTCATTTTCATTATAATACCTCCTAAGAACTATTAATAATAATTATTATAAGTAAATATATAAAATTTATTATTAAACATCAAATAACAAAATATTTATATATTAAAACTTTTAAATTTAATTATATAGATAGTATTTAAGTAGGAGGTTAAAAAATGGATATTCGAAAGATAATAGTATTATCTGTTTTATTAATGGCTGTAGTAGGATTAACCATAGGTTCCACGTTTGCATTGAACGTACCAACCAAATACAAAACAAAAGTTTTTACCAATCACTATTACAAAACCGATAGAACTCATGGTGACCTTAAGGGACAATATTACTGGATCGCCAAACATGACCATTTTAGTAATTCCGTCATTACTGAACAATATAGTGGAAGCAAAACAAAAATTTCATATTATATCTACAATAACAATGGTAAATACAAATGGACCGATGTTAGAAGCTCCAAACTAACGGTTAAATACAAAATTAAAACCAGTACTAAAACCTACTATAAAACAAAAATAGTAAAGTACACTAAAATACCAAAATACGGAATAAGCAAGACACTGACTTTAAAAGGCCCTGCCGGAAGTAAAGTTTCAATATACTATATCAAATGGACCCAAGTACAAAGATGCTGGTATGGCCAATAGTTAATTAATTCCATTATTTTCTTTTTCTTTTTGCTATAAATCATTAATTTGATGATATTCTCATTTTATCCTTAATCTAATTGTTCATTATATTCAAATATTAAGAACAGTTATATTAATTATAATGTGTTTCTTATCTGGGGGTGTTTAGATTAAATATAAATTTGTATCATTATTTCTAATACTTACTCTATCATTAGGTTTAAATTCAGGATTTGTAGCTGCAACAGGAAATTTCACTACTACCGAAAATAGTGAAAATTTTATCATAGGCTATTATATAAACCCCAATGCTACACCCCTATCAGAAATCAATTTCAGCACCTTAAAAAACGCCGGAATAACAGATATATACGTTTTAGTGAAAAATAATAATTACCAATCCGTACTATCCGAAGCAAAAAAGAAAGCTGATACTGTGGGAATAAAGACCCACGCTTGGGTATATCCCGGGTTCAGTTATGCCTCACAAGTTGCTCAGATGAATATAGGGGTTCAATTAGATGTGGAAACATATAATATGCCCGCATATCTTTTAGAAATTATACAAATGCGATTGGCCACTATGGGGGAAACATTCTCCATCACGGTTAAACCTGACGGATGGGATGGAAACCAAAATTACTATCTAATAGCACCTTTATGCGACTACATAGTCCCCCAACTCTATGTAGGTGAGTATGGTCTGGGAGTAGCTGGTTTAACAAACAAAGTTAAAAAATACACCCAATTTTTCAATTTCATTTTCCCGGATAAAATTGTGGCCGGGCTTGAAACTTACCAATCCGATAAAAATCCAACTCCTAAAAATGCAAGTACCATATCTGCAGAAATCAAAGCGGTACAACCATATACCCATGGAGTAATCCTATTCCGGTACGGATTATCCAATTTCAATGGTGTAAAATAAATCCAACACCACTAAATTATATGAATAATAATTGAAACTAAAATTGTCTATTTTTAAGTGATATAAAGGATTCAAATCTATTTTAACATCACCAAATTTATTTTTTGGATCCATATTCCATTTTATTAAAGTAAAATTAGAATTAATTCTAAATAATAATAATAAACTCGCCTTCGGTTACAAAGAAAAAAAAAATTATTTTTACATATAACATCTCCAAGAATGAAATGTCCTTAGTTATAACTATAATTTATTAAAAAAAGTAGAAAAAAGAAATAAGTTCTTTTTAGTAGTCTTCACAGAGTATTTCGTAGTATGCCGTAGGATGGTCACATGCCGGGCATTTTTCTGGAGGTTCAATTCCATTGCGCACATATCCGCATTTTCGGCAAACCCAGTTAACTGGTTCGTCTTTTTTAAAGAAGGTGCCTGTTTCTACCAGTTTTAATAAACTAATATATCGACCCTCGTGGTGTTCTTCTGCTTTGGATATGGCCATTAATCGTTCTGCGATTTCTGAGTATCCTTCATCTTTAGCAACTTTTGCAAATTCAGGGTACATTACAGTATTTTCGTAATGTTCTCCAGCTATAGCTGCTTTTAGATTATCAATGGTATTGCCCAGGGTTAGTGGTGCTTCTGCTTGAACAATTATTTCATCTAAGGGTTCATCAGATTCTTCTTTTAGCTCTTGTATTAATCTAAATAACCATTTAGCGTGTTCTCTCTCATTATCTGCTGTTAAGAGGAAGAGTTCAGATATTTGCTCAAAACCTTCTTTTTTGGCTGCTTTAGCATACATGGTGTACCGGTTACGAGCTTGGCTTTCTCCAATGAATGCTTTGGTCAAATTTTCTATAGTTTTTTCCATAAAATCCCTCCATTATAATATTATAATTAAATATATTTAATTATTTTTTTTTACACTTGAAACTAATTATAAATATTTGGTTCAAAGATAGGAGTTAATTTTTTGATAATAAAGGAGTAAAAAATTGATCAAAATTAAAGGGATTAAATTTTTTCAATATTTCTCCAGGAGGATTTCTAACTCTTTTTCCGGTGCTAACTTTAGTAATGCTTCGTATTCTGCATTTTTAACAGCTAAATATGATTTTGAAAGTTTCTCTCCCATTGCATTTAGTAATACTTGGTCTTTTTCCAGATTATCCAGTGCTTGACCTAAATTATCCGGAAGTGGTTCAATACCCAATGCATTTCTCTCCTCAGAAGTTAATATACTTGGATCTTTTTGCACTGGTTCTGGTAATTCCATATCTTTTCTGATACCATCCATTCCCGCGGCAATAACTGTTCCAAGTGCCAAATAAGGATTGGATGATGCATCAACTGTTTTTAATTCAAAGTGTAGAATATTCCCATTATCTTCTCGAATGACTCTAATAGCTGCTTCTCTGTTGTTAAAACCCCAAACTTGAAAGGCTCCGCTCCACATCTGTGGACGGATTCTGAGATATGATCTTGGTAGGGGGGTGGTGATGGCCATTAATGCCGGCAGATGGTGTAATATTCCTGCAATGAACTGTCTGGATACAATAGATAGGCCATATTTATCTTCAGAGTCGTGTAAAATATTATTCTGATTCTTCCACAAACTGATATGAATATGACAACCACTGCCCGCAGTGTTGGGGAATATGCTGGGTAGAAATGAAGCACGGAGTCGGTTTTTGTAAGATATGGCTTTTACAGTTTCCCGGAACACAATCTGATTATCTGCAGATTGAAGGGCATGGTCATATTTGACCGTGATTTCATGCTGTCCCGGGCCAGATTCTGGATAATACTGCTCCACCTGGACATTCTGAGCAATTAATGACTTGATAATTTCCCCAATAACTTCTACATTTTGATCCATGGAGTAGGTTGAAGCAAAAGGGGTAAAATCAGATGGTTCATAATCATTTTGAGTTTCATCTGCCTGTTTAAGGAGGTAAAATTCGTTTTCAAATGCAGATTTAATCTCCAAACCTTCTTCTTGAGCATCAGAAATCATTCTTTTGAGAAATCCTCGTGGACAATTATCCCAAACTTCACCATGTTCCATCATGTCTCCTATGACTCGGGAATGGCCGGGAGCATATGGTAAATGGGTTAAAGTAGATAAGTCTCCTTTTAATGTTATTTCTCCTACCGGATCCAATCCAGAATCATCCACTACACCATCATAAATTACCGGAACACCCTGTTGGGCACGGGAAATTCCAACTGAAAGTTCGCTGTCAGAATTCATTTTTTTCAGAGTGTTTATATGCAAGGCCTTGGCCCGGATAATATTAGCATTATCGCACCATAAGATACGTATAAACTGAGTTTTTGAATTCAGTAATTTGCTTTTTATGTCATTCATAGTTTCACCC
>CAYUFT010000083.1:6053-9423 GCA_964444115.1 uncultured Methanobacteriaceae archaeon | reverse complement strand
ATCCAAAAATCCAACTCCACCCCGTTGCTCCACAAGCATCAGCTGTTCATGGTAGAGCTGCTCCTTTCCAGGCCTGACCCGTTCCCATAATTGAGATAGTTTACCCTGGCCCTCCAGCCAAAGCCCCATCACCACTAATCCTGCGGGACGAGGTTTCTGCATTAAATTTTCGGGCTGAAAATCGGTTAATTTGCCGCCTTCTGAACTTCGACCGCACCATAAGAGGATATGTGCTTACAGAGGACCTCTAACCCTCCAGTCTAGCCCGCATTTATATTAATCTTGATAGTATTTTAAGGTTACTATTCTTGTATGAGTATTGGAAATATTTTGTTGAATATAAATTATTTTTAAAGATTTAAGAGCTAATTGAAAATTAATAAATTTTTTTAAAGAGTCTGAATAATTAAAATAAATATCTAATTCAAAATAAAGAATAAATTAAGGATAATTAAACTTTACTTTAAAGCTTTTATTATATCCCCATCAGAGACTATGCCTTCTATTTTACCTTTATTGATAACAACCAGCTGATTTATAATGCCCCCTTCAGATCCATGCTTATTCATTTTATCAATCGCATGATCCAAAGTGTCTTCTGGTTCAACACAGGTCACATCCGTGACCATGACTTTCTCTACAATTGTACCTAACTCATAGTTGTCTAGAATCAAATTGTGGCCAAGATCAGAAGCAGTTACAATACCAACCAATTTTTCATCATCAATTACGGGTAAAGCACTTATCTTGTGTTTCATTAATTTTTCAAATGCAAAAACTACTTCTTCACCAGGAGTTACCGTGATTACATTCTCAGTCATTATCTCTTTTACTTTCAGATTTTCCAACACCTTTTTCGCCCCCATTGCTTTTTGTAATAGATTTAATTATTGAATCAATGGTAGTTACCACGTCAATATTTTCAATAACCGGAACATTATTTTTCTTGGCCTGACTTTCAAAGTACTTATGTGTTCTTCGAATAGCCCAGAAATAACTCATATATCTCTTAAGAGGCCTTCTAGCCCACATCTGCCTGCATCTAGAATAAAAGCGTCCTTTGTGTACATTTTCATCAGAAACTGTGAGGACAAACATGGCTACATTATCTTTATTGACCAGATCTTCTCTTATAAATCCAGGGACAATGTGAACTCCTTCAATAACAATACTTATTCCTTCTTTTAAAGATCTTTCAATTACTGCTTCTACACCTATACTTACTGTATCAACATGGTCCCTGAACCCAATTAAAACCTCATCCAGCTCAGGTGGAGGAGGTATTCTTAAAGACCTGTAAGCAGTGTAACTGGATTCATAAATGGAAGGCAATAATTCTTTAGAAACAATTTTACGCATTACTTCCCGAATCATGTCGGTACTTATCATGTTTCTAATTCCTAATCTGTTGGCCACTTCAAAAGCAATTGATGAAGTCCCTACACCAGATGCTCCTCCAATTAGAATAATTAAGGGTTCTTTACATTTGCGAATTTTTCGCCAGGCCACGTATTTTTCAGCTATTTCAGTATTTTCAGTTTTTAATCGTTCGCAGACAATTTTAACCAGATCATCAATACTGATTATTTCAATATTTTCTTTTTTTAGATGAGATTCTATTTGAGATGAAATATTGTATGCTTTATTAGGATCCATTTCAGCCCGGGTAAGAGATCTGGCCAAGACTCCCTTAGAAAAAGGCTCTGTATATTTTTTACCGCTCACTTCTCCTTGAACCATAATCATCATTATTTCACCTTAAAAAAAGTAGATACTATATTTAAATAGTAATTACCGTTTAATATACTTTTCAATTTATCCGTATATGAAATTAATAATAATTTTAATTAAATAATATTCCAAGCAGATAATTATAATTTGATTATTTTTGAGTCGATTTTATTAGTTTCATCGTCAATTTTGACCAGACAAGCCCCACCATCCATAATTTGACCGGGGTTCAGTATCACTGTTTCACCAATATGATCAATGGATTGTGCTTCATGAATATGTCCACAAATATTAATATTTGGCTTATAATCCTCTATAATTTTCCGGATACTTTCACTACCTACGTGACCACCACCGGGTAATTTATCCGCATTTGTATTCAAAGGAGGGGCGTGTGTAACCAGAATTTTAATATCTTGATCCTTCATTTCCACCATTATTTTATCCAATTCCTCAAAAATTTCAATTTCACCAAACTCCAATGGAGTATCAAAGGGAGTAAGATTAGATCCCCCAAATCCACAGATGCCCACATTTTTTATAGCCGTGCTTTTCCCATGAATATTTATGGCCTTAGAATTATCCAATTGACTAGAAACTCCTTGAGGGTCACAATTTCCAGGAACAGCAACTACAGGTATATCATATGAAGAAATTTCATTTAATATATCTTCTGCAAGCTCTGCAGGGCCAAAATGAGTTATATCTCCAGCTATGACAATTAAATCTATTTTATTCTCATTTAAGTAATTATTTAAAGCTTTATGCGTAGAACCATGCAAATCACTAATTGCTAAAATATTCATATTAATCACCCACCATATCTGTCTAAGAAATTTTATAATGTTATACTAATAAATAAAAAAACATTGGTATAAATCTTAAAATTAAAATTAAAATTAAATAAATAAATAGAATTAAAAGAAATATTTAATCCTTAAAAAAAGATCCAATTTCTTTTAATCCGTTTTTTATATTTGCAGAATCGCCATAAATAGCAATAACTTCATCTTTCTCAAATTCTATTATTAAATTGTTGTCTTCTGCAATTTCCTGAACTCTGTCCTCGGCCAATGGTTCTTTTAAGGTTACTCTGGCAACGTGGAATCCTGGAGGTGCCCCCACAATAAAACGTGACTTGGTTTCATGTGTTTTATAGACTTCCTCTCCTAAAGAAGCTTTTTTGAGTTTTTCAAGCCATTCAGTATGATAATCTGTTCCAATAGTTTCCGCAAAATCCATTAAAATATTTTGAATAGAATTTAGGGAATCATTTATCCTATTTAGTTCTTTAATAGTGTCAGGATGGGTGGGATCTGATTTATAAAAGTTAATTGATGTTTTTATCAATCTTATATCTTCGTTGATTTTTGTAGGAACATCCACACCTTTTTTTTTCAAGTCAGTTAATAAATCAACAAGAATCAACCAGGTTTGTTCTACTGGAATACCATTACTCATAAATGTCCTTCCAGTATTTTTAAGGTGGTGTGGTTAACTTTAGCATCAGCAGCCGTTAATTCTTCCTGGATCTCTTTTATATCTTTATAAGAATCTAAGAAAAGAATATGATAACTCTCTGTGCCTTGTATGTTTAAAACAGCGATTTCATCATTATCCTTGATTTCTCTTTTCTCCA
>CAYUFT010000083.1:0-5953 GCA_964444115.1 uncultured Methanobacteriaceae archaeon | reverse complement strand
GACTTCATCAAATTCTGAGAAATCTAAGCACTTTTTGACAGCGTCATCAGTGCATATTTGGTGACTGTCTAAAGTTAATTCGTCACCGGCTAATCCCATAGCTAGACCTAATAATTGAGCTAAGTGGAAAACAGGGATGTCAAATTCATCGCCGTATTTGTTTTTGATTTCCATTTGACCTACATCAAATTGTAAGTGACAGAATGGACAAACGTTTACAATAGCGTCTACACCAGCATCCTTCATGTTGTTGAGTTTTTCTTTGGTGAAATCTAGAGCCACATCAATGTCTCTGGATCTTACTCCACCACCAGCACCACAGCACATCATTTTGTCCTTGTAAGGGACAGATTTTGCACCAGTAGCTTCGACAATTTCGTCTAATATGGTTGGTTTTTCAGCATTGTCAATTTGTATTTCATCACTTGGTTTGAGGAAGTGGCATCCATAGTGAACAGCAACATTTAAGTTTAATGGCTGGTCAACTAGTTCTGCGAGTTTGTCAAGACCTACATCATTGTAGAGTACTTCAGCAAAGTGTCTAACATTAATGTCTCCCTTGAATTCTCTTCCGGTTTCAGCGAGGATGGTGTTAATTTTTTCCTTCATTTCCTCGTCTTCTTTTAACATGTGATTGGTTTCGAAGAGGGAGCCAAAACAACCGTTACATTCGGTCATTATGTCACTTCCCATATCTTCAGCAATGGTAATGTTCCGAGCAGCAATAGCAGCCCAAGTAGTTTTGTCAAAAGAACCAAATACACCAGGAGCAGGACAGCAGGAAGCTCCTTCCATGTCATTTAATCCAATGTCTAATCTGTCGAATAGGATTCGAGTAGCTTTTTCGATACCAGGGTATCGGTTGTTCATAATACATCCTAAGAAGTATGCGATTTCCATTTTTGATCCTCCTAAAAATTGATTATTCTAATTCCTTGGATTCCCAGTTGTATCCAATCAGGGAGTCAAATCCAGTAGCTTTTAAGATAGTTTGAACTTCTTCTAGAGCTCCCGGGAAAGAGTGAGTGGTTGGTGGTAATTCGCCTAGGCCTACTCTTTTTCTTAGTTCCATGGTAGCGTCATTGATTGGCACACCGTGTCCACTTTCAATAACGAATTTACCAGTCATTTTGTGGGCAGGGGCCATGAATCCAGCTTTTGCAGCTTCATTACGGGCTAATTTTACAACGTCCACAATTTTAATATCCCGTGGGCATCTTTCTTGGCAAGCGTAACAGGTGGTACACATCCATAGGGTAGGGTCAGAAATTACTTCATCTTTTAATCCAATGTTAGTTTTTCTGACAAGTTGTCTGACTCGGTAAGGAGTTCTCCTTCCAGATGGGCAGGATCCAGTACAGGTTCCACATTGGAAACAGTATTCTAGACTGTCGCCGCCAGCTGCTTTAATTGTTTCGGAAAACTCTTTGTCTTTAGCATCAGATTTCATTAAGTTTTCATCTTTTTGCAATAAACTCATATTATCACTCACTTTAGATTTTGGTTTTTCTTCTTCAGTTACAGTAGGGATTTTTGAATCTTCAGCATCACTTTTTTTGGTTTTAGTTTCTTCTATTTTCTCTTTAGGTTTTCTAGAAACTTTAGTTTCTTTTTTTCCTTTTTTAGATTTTTTAGAAGTTTTTTCCTTAGTTTTGCTTGAAGCTTCAGAAGATTTAGTATCAGGAGATTTATCAGATGATTCTGACTTCTTCTCTTCTGCTTCCTCTTCTTTTTCCCCGGTTAACATATTTTTAAGGCGTTTTAATACGGACATTAGTTTTCACACCTTGAATATTCACAGGTTTTATCTATATTTAAACCTCAGATTCTCTTATTAAACTTTGATTAATATCCATATATAAAGGTTGCTAAAATTTTGCTAAGTGTAACCTTTTTGATTACACAAGGTCATGCTAGATTTGATAGTTTTAAATTATATTTTAAAAACAAGAACTGTGAAAAATTAAATTAATACATTAATATTAACAATATTTGAAATGATTTAACGGAATTCACATGTTTTATTAAACAAGATCCATATATTATAATACAATTAATTTATCTAATTAAAATGATATATGAGTAATTCGAGAATATGATTTAATAAATAAATCCGTCCAAATATTTTATTAGATTAAGTAAAATTGAAATCACAAATAAATTTACATGTAAAAATTATAAATAATGGTGATAAAATCGCTAAAAACAAAAATATTGAAATAAAAGGCCATGATGGACCTGCACGTATGGGAGAAATTGGAGAATTAAAGACTCCCACTATAATCAGTGCAAAAACCATGGAAATATGTCCTGATGAACCCATGGCCTATGATGTTCCTTTATCATTGGCTGAATGGTCTGTTGAAAAGACCATTGAAAAAGCAGCAGAGTGCAAAGATGATGATAAATCTATTGAAAATACTTTTGCAGTTGTTCATGGAGCCAAATACTCAGATTTAAGAATTGAATGTGCTCAAAAGCTGGAAGAAATAGGTTACAAAACTTTATTAATAGCCAATGCCGATGAACTGGTTCGCCGACCACGAGATATAGCAGAAATAATATCAAATTTAAGGGAAGCTATCAGCCCCAACACAACCCTGTGTTTCCCATTTGCCGAGGCCTCGTTCATACCCATAATTTCATACATGGGGATAGATCTATTTTCAGATGCCATTTGTGAATTTTACAGCTACTTGAATATTATGATGACTTCTGGAAGTTCATATAACCTTGAAAAATATCAGATTTACCAGTTGGAACAAAATGAACTTTTTGAATATAATAAAAGAACCTTGGATTTAGTAACTAGAGAAGTAAGAGAAAATATAAAAAATGGGACCCTTAGAAATCTGGTTGAGTCTTTATCTTGTTCTTCCCCACAGAACATGTCCCTTTTAAGAATGCTGGACAAAAATCATGCTGATTTTTTGGAAAAATACACTCCACTCTACTAAAATAAATTAAACAAATAATTTCAAACAGATTTTAATTAATTTTATTTGTTTTAAAATTTCATTCTTATTTTTAAATTAAGATTATATTATTTTTGAATTTAAATCCCGTAATTGAATGAAAATATTTAAAAATTAATTAATGAATTTGTATCTAAAAAAGAAAAGAAAAACTATTTTATTTTTTGGAAGCTAAAACCACATAATGATAAGGCCCAGTTTGCTTAACTTCTTTTTCCATAAAGCCATATTTTTCAATATTATCTACAACATCTTGTGGTTCCAGACGAACATCCATTGGAGGGCCTGGAGTTCCTTCTTCTTTAATGAATTCCACGATAGCTAAAACTCCATCATCTTTTAAAACACGGTTGATTTCTTTCATGGTACTATCTAATTCAGCATTACCCACTATTCCATGGAAAACATTGGCAGTAATATATAGATCTACTGACTTATTTTGAACAGGAATGCTAGAAGTTATGTCCGCCAGAACAGGATTTAGATTTTTTAAGTTTTTTTCTTCAATTTTCTGGCGAAGAATATCCATTGATGGTTTGTGAACATCAGCAGCATATACTTCACCATTTTCACCAACAATTTCTGATGCTTCTAGTGAAATAAACCCATCCCCACTGCCGGCATCCAAAAATATATCGCCTGATTTTAAACCTACATTTTTTAAGACTTCCGAAGCACTTAGAATTTCACTACTTGATTTTCCACCATGCTTGTGTATTTTTTTATCATCAGCCACTTTATTGTCTCCCATAATTCCTTTTTATTGATTTTTTACCCGTAAGCCAAAATTTGATTAAATTTAATAGAAATATTGAATTATTTTTCAGCTTGTAGTCTCATTTTAGAGAATAGAACCACACCAACGACAAACAATATCATGGTAAGAACAACCATCCAGGCCACTTGATAGGAAATATCATTCCAGTTACCACCGTATATTAGAACTCCTCGTAATGCTAAAAGTGTGTGTCTCCACGGCAGTAGATCATATATTTCAATAGTGTTACCCATGAAATTGCCTATAACAACTTGAGGAAGCTGGAAAAAAGCACCAGACAAAAAGGCCACTGGCACCGTTACTAAGGTACCTAAATTGGTAGCTTGACGGTCATTTTGAGCAAAAGATGCAATTATCATTCCTAAAGCCACCGAAGCAACTCCACCAATAATGGCCACAATCATGGCTAAAATTATGGAGTTTGTACCTCCTTGCCAGTGAAAACCAATGGCTATGGCTACTCCCAAAAGTATTAAGATTTGTACAGCAGCAATTAAAGACCAGGGTATTAAACCCCCGAATAAAAGGTCAAATGACCTCATTTTAGATAATTTTAGTCTGTTTAATGTTTCGGACTCTACCTCTCGAGTTAAACCAGAAGCTACGGTAGTGGCCAGTAAAAGTATGGCAAAAACCATCATTCCTGGAGCTAAAAAATCAAAAGTAGTGAATGAGCTGGTTCCTGAAGCAGATTCCACATCAGTTTTTATATATTCAATCTGATCTGAAGACCCTGAAACACTTTTTTTCACATTATTAACTACTTGATCCTGATAATTTCCAATAATTCCCACCAGAATGGCTTGAGACACCCCAAAGCTGACCGAACTACTGTCACCTCGAATAATTAATTTAGCCGTGACATTTGATGAAGTAGAACCTGAAGAAACACTATTAGAACTGCTTGATAACGCATTTTGATTAATATTATAACTTAATAGGTTAACCATGGCTTGAGAAAAATTTTTAGGTATAATAAGTAAAGCATCAGCCTTGCTATTTTTAATTAAGTTATTGGCATTGTTTTCAGTAGTTGTAGTAACATTAAAAATACGCGTTTCACTATCCTCGTACTTGGTATCTTTTAACACAGTTGTAAGATTATTACCAAAGTTTATTTTTTCATTAGTAGTTGGAAATACTGCTCCCTGATCATAATTCACAATAGCTAAATTATGAGTCTGATTCTCCTGGCCCATTCCACCAAAAGCAAATCCAAATATTAACATGAAAAACAAGGGAAATCCCAATATCAAGAAAAGGCCCTTTCGATCCCTTAAAAGTTCTTTAGAATCTTTTATAGCAATACTTAAAAATTTAATCATTCTCGTAGCCCCGTTCCTGTTAATTCAATGAATACGTCTTCTAAAGTGTTTTGTCGAACTGATAAATCATCAATAGGTATATTTTCTTCTTCCAAATTTTTCATAATGGCTGGCAGTTTAGATACTGCATTTAAAGCTCGAACATCCAATTTATTATTAATTTCAATGACTGATTCTATTTCTTCCATTTCTTTCAAAATATTTAGGGCGTCTTTATTCTCTTCAGGATTAGATAAAACTATTTCCACAACATCCCCTTCACCAATCTCTTTTTTTAGATTTTCAGGAGTATCCAGTCTCAATAGTTTACCATGATCAATTATAGCAATGCGATCACTTAATTTGTCAGCTTCATCCATTAAATGAGTGGTTAAAATTACAGTTTTACCTTCATCATCCCTTAAAGAGTTAATAAAGTTCCACAAAACTCTCCGAGATTGCGGATCCAAACCTTCAGAGGGTTCATCCAGAACTACTATCTCAGGAGAGTGTATTAATGCTAAAGCTAAATTTAAACGCCTTTTCATCCCCCCAGAAAGGTTTATCACTAGAGTATTAGCCTTCTCATCTAAGAAAAGGTCTTCCAATAATTTCTGAGCCCTATCTTTTAAAACATCACCTGGAACCTCATACATGTCCCCCATGAGTTTAAGACTTTCCAAACAAGTTAAATGTTCCCAAAGAACCAGTTCTTGAGGACATATTCCAATCATACCCTTGTCAATTTTTTCAATTTTAACACCATCAATTAATATCTGGCCACTGGTTGGTTTAAGCAATCCCACCATCATACTAATGGATGTGGTTTTTCCGGCCCCATTTGGCCCTAAAAAGCCAAATACTTCACCTTTTTTTATTTGAAGATTCAAACCATC
>CAYUFT010000082.1:0-9506 GCA_964444115.1 uncultured Methanobacteriaceae archaeon | reverse complement strand
ATTATTTTCTAATTTAAAGAATTATAAATAATTTTATTCTTCTTTTCTCAATCTATAAACAATATAAATGAAAATAATCACCAGAGCAGCGGCCACCACATAATCCAGCATGTGGAAAATATCTCGCATAGTATCCCAGTTAGGGCCTAAGCTGTATCCAATATATGCCAGGGCAAAACACCAGGGCAGACAACCAACAAAGGTATAGATAGTAAATTTTTTAAAGTCCATTCCGGCAATACCAGCAGGTAAAGATATGAATGTTCTTACAATAGGTAAAAATCTACCAATTAAGACTGCTTCATGACCGTATTTCTCAAACCATTTGTCGGCCAGTTCCAGTTTGTGATGACTGATGAGAATATATTTTCCATATTTTTCCAGTAAAGGCCTTCCTTCTTTTAGACCAATGAAATAAGCAATCCAGGACCCTACCAGGTTTCCAAATGCGCCAGCTAAAGTAATTCCAATTAAGGTCAGCTCGCCAGTCCAGGCCACATATCCTGCAAATGGCATTATAATTTCACTAGGCAGTGGAATACAAGCACTTTCGAGTGTCATTCCAATAAAAACACCCCAGTAACCCAGGGCCTGTATAAGCTGTATAGCCACGTCACTCAAATATTCCACAATACTAATCATATTATTAATAAGGGCCATCCCCAATATAAAAAGTTTTTTTATAAATTAAGAATTAAAACAAAAAAAATGAATAATATATAATTTCTAAAAATGAATTAAATTGTTCTAGATAAACATAAAACCAGTTTTACTCAAATTTAAGAAACCCGGAAGGATTAACACCTCGAGAAATTAAAAGCTGTTTATCTGATTCTTCCAGATTTTTTTGCTCTGTAGGAGGGATAGGACTTCCTTTCTTGGTCAGAATAACACCATTTTCCTTTTGGGCACCCATGAATTTTCCAGCATCCCCATTTATTATAAGAGTTCCTTTTTTCATTTCAATGGCCGAAAAATCGTCACTGTTTCCATTAATAACTACCGTACCCCCATTTAAAAGAGCTCCAGTATTTTTCCCGGCGTTTCCATTGACTTTAACCACTCCTTTTCTCATGAGAATACCAGTAGAAAGATCCACCTCACCCTGGTGAATAATCTCAGCATCAATATTTAAGCGGGCCCCAATAGTATCTCGAATTATTCCATCATCAATATTAAGCCGTTTTCTGGATAATTCCCCACCAATTAATTTTTCACCATTCAAACCATGGGTAACCATGTCAGTTATTGATTTAAATTTTTTATAGCCTTTCAAGTTGGATTTTACTTGGATTAAATTACCAATGGGTTCTTTTATTTTTCCTTTAACATAAATACTGCCTCGGGCCATGCTAATTCCCATTCTAGAATCCACATTACCATCTACGATAACATTTCCCACTTCAATATTCTTACCATCTCCTCCAAAGTACTGGAGGTTTACACCCATACTGGAACATAATCTGTGGCCCACATTCCCTATGATTTTAATATTATGGCCTTTTTTAAGGTGTTCTACTACTTCACGAAAGCTATGCTCATTTCCCGGAACTTTTTCATCAGGATTCATCTTTTCTCCCTGATGCTGCCAGTAGAAATTATAGGTGAAATCACCAAGGCAATCCACTGGCTCTTTTAATTCTATTTCCAGCATATTTTCATAGATATTTTCATCTGAATCCTTTTTTCGGCCAAAAATATTAAGCATTATTATCCTCCATCATTATTTGGTAAGATTTAAATTGAGGAAATAAATTTTAAATTATTTATTGTTATAATTATATTATTCAAAATAGAAAATATTTTGCTATCAACAGGTATAGATTAATAATCTAAAATTAAAGATATATTGGATAATGCATTAGAGAGAGCACCATGAATGTCACTGAAAAAAAGGAAATTTTGCGTTTTTTAAAAAAAATTGGTGTAGATACTCGTTTTGTAAGTGTAATGCCTCCAGAACTTCTTATAAATAATTTGAGGTTTTCAAAATTTTCACGAACCAGAGAAGAGTTATTTATAAAAAATTATCCTGAATTAAGAGTTATAAGATCCAATATTTTCCAGAAAATCTGTTCCCGATCTTCAAAAGTTCTGGGAGACTCTTTAAAACCTAGAGAAAAAGTCATGATTAACAAATCAAATAATCCCTGCGATATGGCCCTTTCGGCAATTTTAGAACCATATAGTAGAAAATATGGAATTGAAATAATTGAAAGGGAATTTGATTTAAAAAAACTGGAGAACATACCAGAAGATTTTAATGTAGTCGCCCTACCCCATACCATGGATCAAGAAGTAGAAAATGTACTTGACCAGATATTTAATGGAAAAAAAGTAGAATTAGAAAGTTCTCTTCATAATCTAAACCAGGTAAAACTAATTTATCCTTTACTAAACATCCCTCAAGAATGGATTTGTTACTGGTTAGACCAACAAAATTGTTCAGAAAATGAATTAAATGAATTGGCCCACGAATTTTTGACTTATCTGGAAGGTGTGGTCCCCCAAGTAAGGGAAAATATCCTGAAGTCAGCCCGTTTTGTGGCTGAGAAATAATTATTTTTTATGAAATGGGATATTATGATAATTAATTAAAAATAATAGAAAATAAAAAAGATGAAATAAACTATTTTTGTTTAAATAGCTATTTTGAATTGATTCTATCAGATTCTATGGAAAAATTCTGGTTTATATCATTACAATATATTTCCACAGGAATATTAAAGGCTTTTTTTCGCATTTGAGCTATTTCATAGCATTCTGGTGGCACAACCAACCAAAATCTATTACCACTATAACTAAACCTCTTCATTTTCAATTCATTTTGAAAAATCATTTTGTTAGATGTCTGGACTTCTACAATAATATTTTCAAAGTTTTTTATAGCACGTATGTCCGGGACAAAGCCATTTAAATTTTTAGGACAGCCATTAGGATGATTGATATGTTTGGCAGTTACTCTATAACCTTCACGTTGCAGGTAAGCAGAAACTGATTTTATTATACTATTCTGTAGTTTGAAAGATTTAGAGTTTAAATAATTGATTTTTTTCATATTTATCCCTTTAAAACTCTTAAATTATAATACAACTCTAATTAAATTAAGCAAAACACATAATATAAGTTATCTGGAGCGGAATAATAAAAATTTTTTCTGAATTTATGTTGAACATTGTTTATACATAATGAATTAATAATATAAATAATTATAGGTTTTACAGAAATCTCTGCACATAGTATTTATAGAAGTTCGAATATATTAAAATATGGTGATTATGTGGGCTTGATTACTGAAGAAACATTGAAAATGAGATATATTACACTGGTAAAAAAGGGAATTTTAGAAGAAGACGAATGTGCTTCATATTCTAAGAAAATGGATATAAACCCCTGCATGAAGAAAAAAATAGATAAATTTGAAGATTTTTTCGTTCCAGGTACAGTTTTACTTAGTGAAAAAGCTTCTTATCGTCTTAGAGTAGAATACCCTGTAGAATAAAACCCGTGCTATGTTATTTTATTAATTAACATTATATTTTATTATTTTACATATTATTTTTTATATCAAATAATAACCATTTTACCTGATTTTGTTATGGAATATTTTTCAAACATCTGCGACTGCTTGATTAAACCCATTTCCATGAGGCCACTTAAGTGCTTGTAAACCATGGCTCGGGAAATACCTACTTTTTTGGCAATGGAAATAGCAGTTAAATTCTCCTTATCTAGGGCCTCTAAAATTTTTAATCGAGTATTAGACAAATCAAGTTTTAAAACAGGCAATCGAAAAGATTTATCCTGAAAGCAAATAAATATAGCGTCAACAGATTCTTTGTTGGCAATGAAACTTAATAAAGAACCTGTAAAATTGGAATCATATGCCACAAAAACTTCCCCGTGCTTTTTTGCACCCCTAATCACATCAGTTATTTTTTGGCAAGCTTCAATAGGATCTTGAGTTTCAATTCTCAAAGTCCCACCCTTTATAAATTTATCCAGACACTGATCTTTGTGCTCTTGGGACTGTATACATATTAAACCATCGATTTGGGTTTTCATAGAAACCTCAAATAAACAGCGACCCCTTAAATTAGTTATTAATGTTTTCATAGTATCAATTACACCCTATTTTTCATTGGAGTTACTAAGGTTAAATAATCTATATACTCCATTGTCATCAACTAGTCTACTAATAATTATTGTCTCATTATAATATAGATTTGTCTATTATGAAAATCTAAAATAAGGTACCTTTAAATCTAATAGCACTGAAAATATTTTTAATAAATTTAATGTTGAAATGAGGATTATAAAATGACAACAAAAAACATCACTATCTCCGGAACGGATCTTTCAACTCGAAAGATTAATCAGGAGATTAAAAAAGGATTGAGTGAAAATGAAAAGATTTTTTATATTGAAAATTCTCAAAAACTGGATTCAATTGTAGTGGGTTTACGGGAAGAATCTAATTTTAAATTAAAAGGTGAATTCGGGGATTTTGTTGGGGCATTGAATGATGGTGCTAGAATAGAAATTTCAGGCAAAACCGGACGCTATGTAGGCAATAACATGACCCGTGGCGAAATTATTATCAATGGTTCTGCCGAAGACGGTGTTGGATTTGGTACCTACAATGGAACCATAGTTGTGAATGGTAATGCTGGAGATTCTATTGGTCAGTTAAATAAAGGAGGCACTATTGTAATAGATGGGAACATAGGAAAATTAGCCGGGCTTTATATGCTTAGTGGTGATATCATAGTAACTGGTAATGCTGGGGAAGATACTGGGGACTGGATGATCGGTGGAACCATTTATGTAGGTGGCGATTTCCAGACAGGAACTAATGCTGAGGTTAGCGCACTGGAAAATTCCGATAAAAAAAAGCTTCAAAACATATTCCAAAATTATGGTATTGAAGCACCAATAGAGAATTTCAAAAAAATAGAACACCAGGAAATTAGACCGTTCTATGGATAAGAGGGATTTAAATGGTACAAATATTATTAACTGACCCTAAAAAATGTGATGGATGTAAAGATTGTATAGAAGCTTGCGAAAAGGTAAATGGTGCCAGCGCATTATTTTTAAATAAAAGGAGTGAAGGTTATTCAGCTATTATTTGTCAACAGTGCGTAGATCCTGCCTGTGCAAGAGGATGTTTTAAAGATTCAATTAGTCGGGAAAATGGTATAGTTAAACTAAATCAGGAATCGTGTGCTGGTTGTAAGATATGCATGTTAATGTGTCCAATTGGAGGAATAACTTACACAGAAAGTGGTATGCTTAAATGCGATCAACAGTGCGTTAATGATTCTAATGATACCCCCTCCTGCGTTAGTGCATGTGAAAGGGGGTGTTTGGAAGCAGTGGATGTTAAGGAATTTGCAAATGGCATACAAAAAGGTTTTGAATTAAGTCCCACTACCTCAAATAATTCTTTTAATTCCAATTCAACATCTTCCGATCTTTCAGCAGCGACCCAGGGGCTTTGTGTTTTTTGTGGTACTTGTGAAATAGTATGTCCCACCGATGCCATAAAAGTAATTGATGGACATCCTGAAATAAATAAGAACCAATGTATTATGTGTAATTCCTGTCTGGCCTCCTGTCCGGTTTTAATTCCCACCGGTGCCGGTAGCATATGGGATCCAAGAACCATAGCAGACATCCGATACACTTCCAAGGCCGGAAAATATGTTTTGAGAGGATTTGGTACCGAAAGAAAACTCCCTAACTTTGATGATATCATTATATTACCTGCCCAGGCATCAATAGCTCCAGTTGACAAGTATCGGGAAGCATGCAACACCCAGGTCGTACTAGGTACCAGGTATGCAGAAGAGCCATTAACTTTACAAACTCCCGTTTTAATTGCAGGTATGTCATTTGGTGCTCTGAGTAAAGAAAGTAAACTGGCCATGGCTAAGGGTAGCTCCATGGTTGGATCCTGCGCCAATACCGGTGAAGGTGGAATGCTTCCAGAAGAAAGAGAAATGGCTGAAAATTTAGTGGTACAATATTCTTCAGGACGTTTTGGTGTTTCTTCAGACTATTTAAATGTTTCAGATGCCATTGAAGTTAAAATTGGACAGGGTGCTAAGCCTGGAATGGGTGGACATCTTTTAGCAGAAAAGGTCAGTCCAGAAGTGGCTGAAATAAGAGGAATACCATTGGGAACTGATGCTCTTAGCCCTGCCAGGTTTTTAGATGCTACTCGCGAAGGAGACCTTGGTAAACACATTGAACTATTAAGAGAAGTTACAGACTGGAGAGTTCCTATAATTGTTAAATTAGGTCCCGGAAGGGTAGATGAAGATGTTAAGATTGCTGCCGAAGCCGGGGCAGATATAATATCCGTAGACGGAATGGAAGGAGGAACTGGTGCTGCTCCTGAAGTAGTTATAGAACATACTGGTGTTCCTACCCTGGCTTCACTGGTACAGGCGGTGAATGGCCTAAAAGAAATCGGTTTAAAGGACGAAGTAGATCTTATTATTACTGGAGGTATTCGTAGCGGTGCTGACGTTGCCAAGGCCATGGCCATAGGAGCCGATGCAGCCTACATTGGAACCGGAGCCATGATTGCTATGGGATGTCGTGCATGTCGTATGTGTTACACCGGTAAATGTCCCGTGGGAGTGGCTACCCAAGACCCAATCCTGAGAGAAAGAATGGATTTAGATTTATCTGCGATGAGAGTTGCTAATTATATTAAATCCATGACAGAAGAAACCAAGATGTTAGCCCAGTTAACTGGTCATGATGATATAAGAAAATTCTCTACAGATGATTTAAGAGCATTAGATATTAATGCTGCTGCCATAACTGGTTTAAGACTTATTGGAAATTAATAATAAATTAATTATTTATTTTTTCAATAAATCTAATTTTTTCTATTTTTTAAATTTTTTTAGAATCTAAATAATGATTGAAAATGATATTTATAATTCACTGGGAATTAAATATTTTTTTAGAATTCTTTTTTAAAAATTAAAATCTATTTAATATAAAAAAAATATTAAAAGTTGAAAAGAGAAGTTTGCTTTCCTTTATTCTCTTCTTTGGCCTTTTTATCTTCTTCTTCATTATTATTTACCTTTTTAGCCTTGGATTTAGAAGATTTTTTATCTTTTTCTGAATCATTTTTGTCCGGTTTTTTGGCCTTGGTTTCATCTTTAGAAACTACTTTCTTTTCAGGCTTTATTTTTTCCATATCAACTTTTTTAGAGGAAGATTCGGCTTTAGCTGGTGGAGAAATACTTGAAAAGAGAGAAGATTCTCCTCCTTCAGATATATCTGGGACCTGATCTTCAGCTTTTTTCTTATTAGCTAACTTCTCAGCATTTACTTTTTTAGCGACTTTTTTGGGAATCTTTTTACTACGGAAAAGCTTTATCTCATCATCTTCCAGTCCCAAATAAGTGGAAATTTCATAGGCCACTTCATCATTGGTAAACATTATCTCCATAAAAGGAAATTGAGCAATGGCCACCTGATTAGAAACATGAAGTTTTTCTGCCATTTTTGATGCCACTTTATCACGCATATCCCTCTTAGAACGGGTTCTACCAAGCAAAGCGAATGATGAGGATCCGGTGTATCGGGCAAATTTACGATAGGTTTCATCTTTGGATAAGGCCACCCCTAAGCCCATCAAATCTGAAGCATATCTCCAGTAGGTATAATTACGGCTGGATATGGCCCTTCCAAAGTATAAATCGGCCTGGGAAATCATTTCATAAGCTTTTTGGATTTCATGGGGTTTTTCATATTCCCTGGGAATATTTTCAGCGATAATTTCCATTACTAATGTTGGATCTTCATCCAGATGCATGGCCTGTTTTACCTTCTTCAAGGTCTTACTTTTTAGAACAATTCGAACTGTATCAAAAATATTAGATGTGGAGTCCTTGATGCCTACCACAGCTATATCTTCCATGGTAATTTGGTCCTTGCCCTGGGCCATAACTTCCAGATCATTTATGGCCGATCTCATGTCACCACTGGAACGTTTGGCCAGTTCTTTTATGACATCATCATCAAATTTAACCCCTTCCTTATGACATATCTTTTTTAAGAAAGCTGCAATAGAATTGGTATGCACTTTTTGCATCTTAATAACCTGGCACTTGGTTTTAATGGTTTTAAGACGTTTGCTGTAAAAATCATTAGCTGCTAAAATAAGGGGATGTTTTCCATCCTTGATAATCTTTCCAATGGCCCGAGTTCCACCCCTATCATCGTTTCCATGGATTCCATCAACTTCATCTAAGACTATGAGTTTTAATCCCTGGTTATAAAGTGAACTGGTGGCAGAAGCTTCACCCACAGTGTTCATTATAATATCATAGGAACGCTTGTCACTGGCATTGAGTTCCACTGAATCTGAAAACTCATTGGCTATAACATGGGCCATAGTGGTTTTTCCGGTGCCTGGCGGACCAACTAGAAGCAAGCATTGCTGTGGCACCCCTTTATGCCAGCCATCAACCCATTCCTTAATCTCTTTTTTGGCCTTGGCATTGCCAATAACTTGATCAAAACTTTGGGGTCGATATTTTTCCGTCCATATCATTTAATCTGTCCTCTTGAGAGCATTATTAAATTATATTTCATTAAAATTTATATTGCAATTTAAAATTTTCACTGATTAAAAACCGAGTTTAAACCTTTGATTTAGCTAAAAATTTAGTCAAAAGAGCTTCTAATTGTATACGTGGATTAGCTCCCTCTCTGATTCTAAAATCAGTTTCCCCAATGGCTTCAATTAAGTATATATAAACTTCTTTGTCAATGGTATCATCCATAGCCATTCTAGAAACGTCTTGATAAATCTGATTTACCATATCTTCGCCACTGGTTCCCTGTAAAACCATGATTTCCCTTAATGTGTCCCGGGCCCCCATGAAATCTCCATTTAAAGCTGTGGTGACCATTTTACGAACGTCTTTTGGTCGGGCCTTGGATACCACATCATAGATACTTTCTTCAGTTATTTTTTCATCTATAGATGCTGAAGATTGTAAAATATTTATGGCCTTACGCACATCCCCTTCTGCAAAATAGACTATGGTTTCAATGGCCTGAGTATCATATTCCAGATTTTCCTGGGTGGCAATATATTCCAGACGTTTAATTATATGATGGCCTTTCACCGGTGCAAAGCGGAAAATAGCACAACGGGACTGTATAGGGTCAATAATCTTAGAAGAATAGTTACAAGACAATATGAAAGAAGCGGTCTTGGTGTACATCTCCATTTCTCTCCTAAGAGCGTGTTGAGCGTCTTTAGTCATATTGTCCACTTCGTCCAGGAAAATTATCCTGAAAGGTGCTCCCACAGGTTTTAATCGGCAGAAATGTTTAATATGGGTCCTTACTGTGTCAATTCCCCTGGCATCAGATGCATTGAGTTCTAAAAAGTTCTGTCTCCAGTATTCTCCTAAAACTGATTTAGCTAGTGCCAGTGAAGTGGTTGTCTTTCCCACACCTGC
>CAYUFT010000081.1:6955-9828 GCA_964444115.1 uncultured Methanobacteriaceae archaeon | reverse complement strand
TGTTTCTATTTCAATAACACCAATGGCATTTAATAGTTTTTTCTGGGTTTCTTCCCGATTCCGGTACCAGTCCGTGGACCATACATGAATAATCTTCCAACCCAGGCCTTCTAAAACCTGTTCACGGAGACGATCCCTATCACGGGCCACCGCAGAGCTGTGATACATGGCCCCATCACATTCAATACCCACCATATATCTTCCATGGTCTTCCGGATCTACAATGGCCATATCCACTCTAAAACCAGCGCATCCTATGCTTCTTTCTACTTCCAGGCCATGTTCTTCCAGGAATTGGTAAACTGAATATTCAAATGGACTTTGTAGTTCATCATTAGAACCTTGTTCTAGGCTTAAACTGCCGTTTTCAGCGTACTGTAAAAATGTTTTAAGGGCTTTTACACCAAATGGCGTTCCCCCAGTTACATGGAGGTCCATGGAACGGAAATTAGAAAAGGCCACGCATTTTTCCCGGGCCCGGGTAATAAGTACATTTAAACGGCGTTCTCCACCTTCTTGATTTAAGGGGCCGAAGTTCATGGATATTTTTTGATTTTCATCAAATCCATAACCTATACTAATGAATATAACGTCCCTTTCGTCACCCTGGATTGTTTCCAGGTTTTTAACAAAGAAATGCTCGTCAGCATCTTCTCGGAAATATCTTTCCATTTTAGGATGTTCTTTTCGCATTAATTCCAGTTCTTCTAGAATTGCGTTCATCTGGGCCACGGAAAATGTTCCCACACCCAGACTTTTAGTTCCTTTATACTTTCTAAAGTGATTGAATATTTCTTTAACAACTTCCTTAGCTTCAACCGGGTTGAAAGATCCTCTTCCACGCTCATAAATAGTTTCTGGAAGGTAGTTAAGTTTTAAACCTAATTCTTCACTTTCATGGCAGGGTGAAGGATAAACTAGAAGGTAGTTGTCATAGAATTCCTGGTTGGATACTGCAATCAGTGATTCGTGCCGGCTACGGTAGTGCCAGCGCAACATTTTTACCTGGAAACTACGTTTGCACAGGTGAAGAATACTTTCCATATCTGCTGCTCGGGCCACTTCTTCGGTTTCTTCTTCAGATATGATCATCTGATCAAAAAAGGAAGTTGGTGGGAGTTGATTAGTATCACCCATAACCACCGCAGTTTTTCCCCGTAAAAAGGCACCTAGGGCGTCTTCGGGTTTTACCTGAGATGCTTCATCAAAGATTACCACATCAAATTCCAGTTTCTCATTGGCCGGATCTAAATACTGGGCAATGGATAATGGACTCATCATAAAGCAAGGTTTAATTTGCTGTATGAGTCCTCCAGATTTTGCTAGAAGTTTTCTTAAAGGCAGATGGCCTCTTTTTCGTGTGAATTCCCCACTGAGAACATTGGCTTCGGAGTTAGGAGCTGCTCCTCCAAATACCTGAGGCATATTATGATTTAATTTATTGAATAATCGTTTACGATTGAGTTCAATGATTTTTGAGTCCAGTTCCTGGAATTCAGTTATTCTACCCTGATGTAAATCTCCAATAAAGGTGTAGAGAATGGAAATCTCTTTAAAGGCCATGCTTAAAAGACTATCGGCCAAGTTACCTTCCATTATGTCTTTAACATCATCTAGAGATATGGCTCCCGATTCCACTGATGGAATGAATGGTGCTGCCTTGGTTTTCATACACAGCTTCTTTTTCTCCAGATACTGGGACCATAAAGGCAAAATACTGAGATTGTCTTTCCATAACCGTAATTTGGTTTTCCATTGACTGAAAGTAACCATTTGTGGTTCTTTATTGAATATTATGTGACTATGAGTATTTAATGTGGATTTAAGACTTTCTAATGATTTAGAGAAATAATCATTTTCTGCTAAGAGTTCATTTTCCATTTGAGTTATTTTTTCATGGTCTATTCCACTGACAACCAATTCCATAGTTTTATCAGTGATTATATTATCATTTGCCAGTTTTCTAAATTGAACCATCCACTTGGCAGTGGCCGTTAATTCTTTAACTGAGGAGTTCTCCAGGTTCCAGTGTGATCCAAAGAATTTTCGGGCCACTTCTTCATGTTCATGCAGTTGATTTTTTAAGTTGGTTAGATCTTTTAAAGATTCTAAATCCTGTATAATCTCATAATCATTTTGTGGTGGGCTTTTAATGTAAAGGGAATCAATTTCGTTTTTGATTTTCCGATATTTACCACTTAAAAACTTGATTTTACTGGAAGAATGTTCGAGATAGTCCCTTAACAACTTATCCAGGTCTTTTTCCAGTACTGAGTCATGGAATCTTTCCAGTATGGTTATACTTTTTTGAAGTTTCTCCAGTTTCTCTAAAAGTAAAAAGGCATCATTTTCATGTTCATCCCATACGGGTGAATTTAAAATTTCTAAATCTATCGGCTTTGATTCAGATAATATTTGAGAGGCTAGAATAGTTTTATCCAGTTCATAGAAGTTTTTGGAATTTTTAATACCATATTCCTCTTCAAATTCCTTGACTTTTTTGCGGAATAAATCTAAATTATCCTGAGTTTCAATTATTTGCTGTTCAATCTCCCGTATGGTAGGAGGTAAAATCATTCCAGGATCAGTTCCAGACCAGGGGTTTTCAGCCAAAGGAGGTAATAATTCAGAAAGCCGGGTGAGATTTTCCAATTCAATAATGGATTCTTCCCATTGTTCAGGAGTTATATCTTCGGGAGATGGAATTCTTACCACTGGAATCTCTGGAAACTTCTTCTCTGCACTTTCTTTCATTCCAAAAAGCTGGAAGGGAGACAATCGTATTTTGTATAGTGGTTGGTGAAGTGCCCGATTATATTCATTTAATTGTTTTCTAAGGGTCTCTAAACGATTAAGCTGCCGATCAATATCCA
>CAYUFT010000081.1:4275-6855 GCA_964444115.1 uncultured Methanobacteriaceae archaeon | reverse complement strand
GTTCCAGGTGGTCCTTCCACCACCAGGTTAGATCCTGCTTTAACATCTTCAATGGCTGCAATTTGTGAAGAATCAGCATCCATTACATGGTAAACGTCTTTATATTTAAGTCGTTCATCCACTTCACTTTCCATGAAATTGGAGCGTTCTTTTGCTAAATCTGGGTTGAAAATAGCACTTATTAGTGGTTTTTCAGTTATATCTATAGTTTCCTTGTAAGTGGCCGGGTCCAGGTCACGGTACATGACGAATTTGGTAAATGAAAAGAAACCTAGCTGTATTTCGTCGTGGACTTTCCATCCTTTCATGGATTTGGTGGCCTTTTTAACCTTCTTTAGATATTTTTTAATGCCCTCGGCATTAACCGGCATGTTAAATTCAGGAAGTTCAATATCTTGTTCCTTTAATTTGGCCTGGAGAGATATATTGGTTAGTATGTCATTACCGTCCCAGTGGATAGAAAAAGACATCCCTACTTTTCTTCTTTCAATGATAACTGGAATAAGAACCAGTGGAGCCTTTCTTATATCCGGTACATGTGGTTCGTCCCATTCTAAAAAGCCTAGTCCCAGATAAAGGATATTGTATCCTTGCTCCTGGAGCATGGTACGGGCCCTTTGATTAATATAAAATAGTCTTCTTTGAAGTTCAGATGGTGTTAATTCCGTTTCCAAAAAACGGTTTTTCTGTTCTTCTACCGTTTCCTCGTCAATTGGTGGGAATTCCCAGAGATCAGAGTCTTTATCTTCAGTTTTATCTTCGTCTTTTACTATGGTATCTACTTTAGCTATTTTGAGGTTCTCCACCATGGATTCTAAAATAGCACTGTTTTCATCAGAGAGATCTTCAGGTAGTTCTCTTTTATCTTCAGCCTCTTTTTCTAATTCTCTTTCTAGTTCTTTTTCATCTCTTTGAGGCAGGAACTGCATTTTTTTCTCATTTAAAACCAGATAATCGTAAATGTGAGAGGGAGTATCATTTACCACTTCAATGGTTCTAGAGCGAGGTCTAAAGTTTAAAAGCTGATTACGCATACTTAAATCAAGTAATTTTCTTCTAAGACTCTTAAATTCTTTTTGAATTGATTTATTTGCTTTAGACCCCATATTTTCCCTCTTATATTGTCTATTTTTTCCATTTATTGTTATAAATTGAATATTATTATAAGTTGATAGAATGAATTTCGTGGATTAATGATTAATTATCTTATTAATTTACTATATTCATAATTTAGATATAATTTTAAGAATCATAATGGAATTAAATTTGATTCTATTTTATTATTGATTCTTAAGAGAACTTTAATTATTATATTTTATTTTTATCCTATTTTTAAATTATAATAGTTATCTAATAAATATTTTAAGGATTAATATAAGATAAATCTTTCTTTGAAATGATTTTTCATTAGTGAATTTGATTCATGGAATTCAAATTAATCATTAATCAGTTCCAACCATACATTACAAATAAATTTTTAAAATAGAATAAAATGCCATTGATTATTAAAAAAAGAGTATGATAGAAATAATTAACGAAAAATAAATCAATTTCCAATATTTTAGGATTATCCATATATAAAATCTGACTACAAATCTTCGTGCATCCTGGACATAATCAAGGCCAAAGTAACAATATCCATCCGATTGTGCTCGATTATTGGCACTAAAGGCCCAATGTTGCCAGTTTGGTGATAAGTTTTATAGTAGTCCGGAATATCACTGCTTGGAACATCATCTATCCGTTCAATATCAAATAAATGTTCCTCAATAGTGGTTAGCTGGCAGTTAGGTAAATCATCCTTCCAAAATCGTCTGGAAAAATGTAATAAATCAAAATGAGGTCTGTTTAAATCATTTTTTATGGAGAAAAACCTTAAACGATTTTTTATAAATGGTAAATCAAAACTCGCTCCATTAAAAGATACAAAGGCCGTGTCCTCATTGACATGAGAAGTAAAGGCAGATAGAACTGCTGGTTCTTCACCATAATCACGCAACAAGTATTGTTTAACTTCAATCTCATCATCTTGTAGAGTGGCCTCTCCCATGAGTATCACGGGCACATTGGATAATCCCATGGTCTCTATATCCAGGAATATGAAGTGTTCTGGCTCTTTAAATCCAGCACATTCCAAAACTCGCTTGTGAGATGCAGGATAACGATTTTTTACCAGGTCAATTATATCACAGGCCAATCCATTATCAACTTTCTCCAGGAAAATTTCGGCCTTTGGACCAAAACGTGGGTGTTGGGTGAGGTCTTCCATGGTTTTAAAGCCATCTGTTTTTAATTTAAATTCTGTGGAATCTCCCACACCAGGTAAAAGTTTAAAATCACAAGATATGGATTTTTTAACTTTTTTAGAGGATTTAAGATTAAATTTAATTTTTTCCCGATTAGTTATCTGAAATGTTTTACCATGATCTGTTTCAATTTCTTCCCCACCTAAATCTTCAATGGTTTTATTTTCATTTTCTTCCATTAATTTGGCCTTTAACCGTTCAACCGGATCGATGTAGGTTGAAAGTGAATCTTTCAGATCTTTTTCGTGTTTGTTGTATTTATCAGATGACATAT
>CAYUFT010000081.1:0-4175 GCA_964444115.1 uncultured Methanobacteriaceae archaeon | reverse complement strand
ATTTAAAGCAACTTCCTTAAACTTTCAGATGCTTCCTCATGATCAGGATTCAAGCTTAAGGCCTTACTATAAAACTGAATAGCACCATGAATATCCTCTTGGGCTTGTAAAATTATTCCTAATAAATACCAGGCCTGATCACTTTGAGGATTGGACTTGATAATATCACTTAAGAGAAGTTTGGCCTCTAAGTATTCTTTATTGTTATAAAGTGATATGGCCAGATGATAAAGTAAATCCTCATTTTTTGAATCAAGTGTATGGGCCTGTTTATAATATTCCAGGGCCAGGGAATGATTACCATTTTGTTCTAAGGACATGGCCTTATATTGCAGTAAATGTGCATCTTCTGGTTTGATTTCCAGAGCCCTTTCAAAGAATGATAATGCTTCTTCGGATTCTCCGTTAGCATATAACTCTTTTCCCCTTTCTTGAAGTTTATCCAATGCTTCAAATTCTACATAGGCCCCTGAACCCGCCAGGGCCTTGGCCGGTGCTTGTGGTGGGTGCATGGACATATTTTCCGGAGATGGTTCATCATTAATGGATATTCCCTCTTTAATATCTTTTACTCCATCACCAGCTATCTGAGATATTTCCGGAATTATCTCCCCCACCTTACCAGATTCCATATTCTGACGCATTTTCTTTAGTATGTAGCTGGTAGCATCTTTGTGAAGTGGCCTATTTTCATTACCACATTTTGGAGAGTATATACAGGATGGACATCCGTCTTTGCATTGGCAGTTGTCAACCAGGGCCCGGGTTGAATCCACCAGTTCTTCAAATACTTCCAGGGCTTTTTCAGCCAGCCCTATGCCTCCCTCATAAGCATCATAAATGAATATGCTTGGTTCTTGAGTATCTGGATGATATGGGGTTGATAATCCACCAATATCAAATCTATCACACATTACATGTAATGGAAAAAGGGCGATGAGTGCGTGCTCGGTACCATGCAAACCACCGGCAAATATTTCATCCCCGTCGAATTTCTTTTCCAGTTCATCTTTTAATGATGCCGGTAGGGTAAACCATACTCCCCGGGTTCTGAATTTTAAGGGAGGTAAATCCAGAGGATAGGTCCCCAGGACCTTACGGTAATTCATTATCTTATATTTGTAAAAATCTTCTGAAACTTCCAGTTCTCCAAAGTGAACTTTAAGCCCACCTATTTCTCTTTGATCTATTTTTTCAGTTATTTTTATGTCAACGTCCTTTAAAACCTGGGTGTGATAGTCCACTGTTCTTTTGGCCACATTTATAAATCTTCTTTCACTATCAAAGGTCTCTACGGTGTAGGTCTCTCCCTGGTTTATTAAGACTGCACCTTCGTGGGCCTCTCGATAGGCATGGGAACGTTCCATTTTCTCCATTAATCGATTACTATGCATTACCTTGAAAATATCTGAGGATATCTGATCTAATCCATGTTGAAAAGCAGGATTATCATTAGAATTGTAAATCCAAGTGTATGGAGTTTCCCTAATGGTCCCATTATTAATTAAGTCGCTTAAGATTGAAGGTTCTGCCTCAAAATATTCTTTTAAGTCTTTTTTATTTAAGGGCAGCTCATTAATAGCACATAAAAGATGGGCCTTTACAATGTGAGGATTCTGCAAATCAATTATGGCATTTTCATGTGCCTTATCAAATAAAAACTGAGGATTGTTCATAAAGTACTGGTCCAGTGGGTTCTGGAAGGCCATTAATACCACCAGACTATCTTTATGTTTTCGACCAGACCTTCCCGCCTGTTGCCAGGTGGATATCATGGTTCCAGGATACCCCGATATAATTACTGCATCCAATGAACCAATATTTATTCCCAGCTCCAGAGCATTGGTGGTGGTTACTCCTACCAGTTCTCCAGTTCTGAGTTTTTCCTCAATATTTCGCCTTTCTTCAGCCAGATAACCCGCTCGATAAGCAGTTATTTTATCAGCCAATTTTGGTTTTTTCTCACCAATCTGGTTTTTGGACCACATAGCAATGAGTTCGGCCATCTTACGAGATACCGTGAAACAAAGGGTCTGCAAATCCTGAATTATAAAGAATAAAAATAAGTTCATGGTCTCCTGGTGAACTGAAAGATCATTCTTCTTATTATAAGGATTGTAAAGAATGAAATGTTTCTCTCCACTGGGAGAAGTATCCTTAGAAATAAGCTGGAAGGGTTCTCCAATTAATTTCTCAGCAAATTCCTGAGGATTGGCCAGGGTGGCTGATGAGAGAATGAACTGGGGATTAGAACCATAATAATGGCATATTCTTTTCAATCTCCTAATTAAAAAGGCCACATTAGAGCCAAAAACTCCCCGGTACTGGTGGGCCTCGTCAATAACCACAAATTTAAGGTTTTTATAGAATCTCTCCCACTGGTGATGCCAGAAGAGAATAAGATGGAGCTCATAGGGATTGGTTAAAATTAATCGTGAATTTTTCTTAATCCAGGGCCGTTCACTCTTAGGAGTGTCTCCATCATAGATATTGGATATGAGTTTAAGATCAAGATCCGATTCCAGACTTTTAATTATTTGAAGCTGGTCATTGGCCAGGGCCTTGGCCGGATAGATATAGAGTGCGGTGGCATCATCATCTGCCGTGAGTTGCTCCATAATAGGCAGATTAAAAGCCATAGTTTTTCCAGAAGCTGTGGGAGTGGTAATTAAAACATTTTCTCCCGCACGCACATGTTTGAAAGCCTGAGCCTGGTGTTGATAAAGTTGGAAATTATTTTCATCCAGATAATTCATTATGTTTTCTGGAAGGTTTTCCACTTCACCGTACTGGGCCTCGCGGGCCGGGAGAGTTTCTACATGCTCTATTTTATCCCGGTAGCGAATGTCATTTTTCAGTCTCTCAAGTACCTTGCTGACCATGTTATTCCTGTTTGGTAATGTTGTAATAAGAAGTTAATTTATCTATTAATTATTGTTAATGGTACTTGTAAGTTAATAAATGTTTTTGAGTATTATTTAGAAATTATAAAGCAATATATTCTGTATAATAAATTAGGATTTTTTTTAATATTTTCAAAATAAATAACTTATGGTTCAATTTCTTATTTTTAAAAATAGCATATCCTAATTTAAGATGAAAACAATATCTTCTCGATTAAGGAGGGTTTACTTATTACCTTTTCACTCTTTTTGACATACATATTTATATAAAAGTTAATACTATTATTTTATTATAGAGCAATAATGACCTTAATCGATTTATTAAATTTATTGATTATAATAAATTAATAATGTATCATAAGAATTTGGTTTACAAGAAATAATTCTGTATTTAAGATAAAAAAATTCATCTAAACTAGGCTATTAGTCGCTAATAATCATGAAAAATAAAATTATTTCTTATCATTTTTACTCTTCATCTCATTTAGTAAATAATAAACCTAAAAATTCGTTTAAGATGAATTAAAAAGGTCTTAATTATGAAAAACCAGACATATTTTGTTATAAAGGATGGGTTTAAGTGCTAGAGGAAGTTAAAATTGAAATTTCATCAGAAAAATTAAAATTAGCTAAAGAAAATAATATTAGCTTAAAAGATGCATTAACTGTTGGTATAACTCAACGAGCAGATGTGTCCATTGAAAAACATCTTCTTTTGAAAGAATTAGAGCATCATACCAAAGCTAGAGATTCAATACTCCGTAGATTGGATGAAACATCCCAAATAAATGATTCAAATTATATTAATCTGGTTAATCCAATTATAAAAACAATTGTTATTAAGGCCGAGAGATCCATTCCTGAAGGAGCAAGTATTAATGAATGGATTCACACCGAATTGCAGGATCATCAGATTGCGAATTTCATAAAAGCTCAAAAAATCGATATATCTCTGGATAAAGTATGGAAATACCTGGATGAATATTACCCTTATACTCCTGATGAAGAGGCCCGCCCCATAATAGCTCCGGAATTAGAATTAAGAAATGCAGTTCAAATAATTGTTAATGATTTTGAGAAAAATAAAATCACATATCTTAAAAAGCATGACTGGCATTCTATTCAGGATATAACTGAAGAACACATTGAAATAAAAACACGCCAATACAATGTTAATCCATCGGACATTCTAGCTGAAATATCAAAATTATAAAAATAAAATAAAATAAAATAAAATAAAATAAAATAAAATAAAATAAAATAAAATAAAAT
>CAYUFT010000080.1:0-9833 GCA_964444115.1 uncultured Methanobacteriaceae archaeon | reverse complement strand
AAAAATGGAGATAGTATGAGTATAAAAGTTGGAAAATTAATCTACAGTGGTAAAGCGAAGGACGTTTATGAAACTGACCATTCTGACAAAGTAGTTGTTAAGTTTAGAGATGATATAACTGCTGGAGACGGTGAGAAAAAGGATAGTCTTCAACTCAAGGGTTATTACAATTCTATTATCTCTTCTAAATTATTTGAAGTTTTAGAAGCAGAAGGAATAAAAACTCAGTTCATTGAGCTGATTAAACCTGGTGAAATGCTTTCACACAAGTTAGGAATGATACCTTTAGAAGTAATCACTCGGAATGTAGCAGCAGGAAGTTTACTGAGAAAATTCCCATTTGAAGACAAACAGGTTTTTGAACCCCACATTATACAAATGGATTATAAAAACGATGAGTTTCATGATCCAATGCTAAATGATGATATAAGTATAGCTTTAAATCTCGCTACTAAAGAAGAGCTGGATGCAATTAGAGAAATAACTCTAAAAATTAATAAAACCTTGAAAGAATTCCTAGCAAGTAAAGGAATCAGCCTCGTAGACTTTAAAATTGAATTTGGGTATGACAAAGATAAAAATATAGTCTTAGGTGACGAAATAAGCCCTGACACGTGCCGTTATTGGGATATTGAAACCTGTGACGTTCTTGACAAAGATTTATTTAGAAAAGGGGAATGCGGAGTAATGGATGCTTATAAAAAGGTGGCTTCCATGATTCTAGACCCAGAAGATATTGAAAAGTATGGATTAAAAGAAATTTAATCTTATAACTAAAAATAATATTAAAAAATTAATATTAAATTATTTAATGGTGGTTTAATGAAATACGACGTAGAAGTTAAAATAAGTTTGAAGAAAGGAATGTTAAACCCAGAAGCATCTACTATTCAGCGTGCCCTTGCACTTTTAGGATATGAAGTTCAAGATACAGATACTGTTGATATAGTCAAATTCACTATGGACGAGGAAAATCAAGCAGATGTTGAAAAAGAGGTAGATGATATGTGTCAACGTTTGTTATGTAATCCGGTTATTCATGATTATCAAATCCAGATAGTTCCATTAAGTTGATCTGAATTTTATATGGTTGAGGAATATAGTTTCAATCCTTAGGTTTCAATTAAGAACAAAAATATTAGAAATATTTTATTCAAATTATTAAGTAAATAAGAGGAAAAATAATGAAAGTAGGAGTAATAAGGTTTCCTGGCTCTAATTGTGATCGAGATGTTTATCATGCTCTTGAACTTGCCGGTGGAGAACCAGAATATATTTGGTGGAACCAAAAAGATCTCTCCAATCTTGATGCTGCAGTAATTCCGGGTGGATTTTCCTATGGGGACTATTTAAGAGCTGGATCAATAGCAGCTATAACTCCCGTAATTGAAGGGATAAAATCTCTGGTTAAAGAAGAAAAACCCGTTTTAGGCATATGTAATGGTGCTCAGATACTAGCCGAAGTTGGGATGGTACCTGGAGTATTCACTGTGAACGAAAATCCTAAATTTAACTGTCAGTGGAGCGAAATGAAGGTTAAAACCACTAGGACCCCATTTACCAGCATTTATAACAAAAATGAAGTTATAAAAATGCCAGTGGCCCATGCAGAAGGCCGTTATTTTAACGAAAGCTTGGAAATGGCTAAGGACAATGACCAGATTGTTTTACAATTCGAAGGAGAAAATCCTAATGGTTCTCTGGAAGGAATCACTGGTGTTTGTGATGAAACTGGGCGAGTTTGTGCAGTAATGCCTCATCCAGAAAGGGCCTCTGAAATGATATTAGGATCAGATGATGGTTTAAAATTCTTTAAAGGAATTATTAATTATTAGAATTAGATTATTTGATTTAAGTAGTGCAATTAAATGGTTATTTAATAATTAAAATAATAATTAATCCATCAAAAATCTATTTTATAAATAAAATATTAGATTTATAAATTAAAATAATCCAAATATAAAAAATTAAAATTAATTATATTAAATATGGTTAAAAATTATATCATTTATTAAAGCTGGTGAAGAAATGGTAGTACATTTAGTAGGTGCGGGTCCAGGAGACCCAGAATTAATTACTCTTAAAGCTGTCAAAGCTTTAGAAAAAGCAGAAGTTGTTATTTATGATAGGTTGGCCAATGAAGAAATACTAAAACACGCCCCCCACGCCAAGCTTATCTATGTGGGTAAAAAAGCAGGAGAACATTATAAAACCCAGGAAGAAATAAATGAAATTCTCGTTAATGAATCAAAAGCCCATGGCGAGGTTGTAAGGCTAAAAGGTGGAGACCCATTTGTATTTGGCCGTGGAGGAGAAGAAGTTCTGGCCCTGCAAAAGGAGGGCATATCGGTAGATATGATTCCAGGAGTTACATCTGCCATTGGAGTTCCAACAACTGCTGGTCTTCCAGTGACCCATAGAGGGGTAGCAACATCATTTACTATTGTAACTGGCCATGAAGACCCAACTAAAAAAGAAAAACAGGTAAAATGGGATTATACTGCAGACACAGTTATTGTTTTAATGGGAATTGGGCAAATAAAAGAAAATACTCATGAAATGATGAAGTATAGGGACCCTAAAACTCCGGTATGTGTAATTGAAAATGGTACAACTCCTAAGGAGCGAATAGTAATTGGGACGCTCGATGACATATCTGAAAAAGATATTAACACTCCAGCCATTTTAATTGTAGGAAATGTAGTAGATGTTTACCAAAAAATGAAAAAATGAAAAAATGAAAAAATGAAACAGAAATTTAATTATTTTATATAATTACCCATATCTTACTAAAAATTATATTTTATTAATTTGATTTTATTCAACCCATTTATTTTTAATTTAATATTTTTAATTTGATAAAGTATTTAATAAATTGTGAGGAATAAAATGTCTAAAACTTTAAATAATAAAGTAATAGTCATAACTAGACCCATAGAACGCTCTAAATTTGCAGCAGATATTGTAAAAGAATTTGGAGGAGTTCCCCTAGTAGTTCCTACACTGGAATTAAAGTTTACTTTTACACCTACTTTGAAGAGACTTTTAAAACAATTCACAGAATTAGACTGGCTAATATTAACTTCTCCTGCTTCATTAGAATCTATTTTTAATTTTTGTCCAGACCTAAAAAAAAATCTAAATCCCCAGTGCAAAATTGCAGTTATTGGGCCAAAAACAAAACTTATTGCAGAATCTAAAGGATTATGTATAGAAATAATGCCCTCAGAAGATACTGCAGAGGGTTTACTTGATTCATTTCTAGAATATGATTTAGAAGATAAAGTTATTGGAATACCCAGCACTCTGGCCGCGCGTGATGTGCTGCCAAAAGAATTAATTAAAATGGGCGCACATGTTTTTTTGGCCGAGGCCTATAAATCAATAGTTCCTGAAGAAACCGATTTAATAGAAGATTTGATAAAAAAAATTCTAGATAAAAAAATAGCCGCTATAACATTCACCAGTCCATTAACAGTTAATAATTTATTTAATCTGGTAAAAAAAGAACAGAAAGCAGATTTTATTAAAATATTATCCAAAAAAGAAATATTAGTGGCAGCAATAGGTCCGATAACCGGAAAAACATTACAAGAATATGGAATTAATGCTTTAATTCCTGAAAAGTATACGGTGAAAGATATGATGCTGAAATTGTTTGATAAATTATAATGGACTTAATAGTTTTTAGAGATTAATCCTGATGAAAGTACATATAAATGCTTTATAACAAATTAAATGTAAAAATTATATTAAAAATAAATAAGCATATTATTGTTTATTAATATCAAATCATAATAATACACATTTTCTGGAGGATAAATATGAAAACAATTATTTGGCCAGTTTATATAGATTCCACAAGAACCAAAAAAGAAGGAAGGAAGATTTCCAAAAAAGATGGTGTTTCATCTCCTAGATTGGGTGAAATTTCTCGAGCTGCGCGAAAACTGAATTTAAACCCAGATACTGAAAATGATAAGTCTTATCCTGGCCTTTGGTGGGAATCAACAGGTCGGATAGTAGTAGAAAGAGAAGAAATCTCAAAAAAAGACCTTCTTTTAAAAATTAGTAATATGATTAAAGGTACCAGATCAAATTAATTCAAATCATCAGTTGAATGATAAGTTTATGGAATTATAATAATATTTCTTTATATCAAATAATAAGATATAGCATTCTAAAACAGAACCTACTTTAAAATTAACTAAACTTTTAATTTTTCAAAAATTATCATTCATCCACTAAAAATTAGGAGAAATAATTTGAAAACACAAGTGCCCTTGCCCATGAAAACAGCGTTTACTAAAGCCCAGAAAATGGTAGAATCTGCAGAAGACATTAAAATTTATAGTCATATTGATTGTGATGGGATAACTGCCGGTGCAATTCTATCAACTATGCTTGATCGGATGGATAAAGAACATGAAGTAGAGTTCATTAGTTTAGATAAAATTGATGAACTTAAACTTGAAAATGAACTCACTATATTTTCTGATTTGGGATCTGGCCAGGAAACCGAAAAATTATCAACATCATCATCTAAAATACTAATTTTAGACCATCACCCCTCATTAAGAGGCCCTAATTTTAATAATTCCACTATTCAGGGAAAATTCCTGGAAATAAATCCACTTTTCTATGGTATTGAAGGATCAAATGAAATTTCTGGGGGAGGAATGTCATATTTATTGGCCCGTGCCTTTGGCCATACAGATTTAAGCTGGATGGGAGTACTATCTGGAGTAGGAGACATGCAAAATAGCCTTTCAGGAAAATTAGAAGGTTTGAATAGCATGATACTACAGGAAAGTATTCATGAAGGATATGTAGATTCTATAAAAGATATTTCAATTTATGGTAGACAAACTAGACCATTATTTGTAGCTTTATCTTATTTTGGAGATGTTAATCTCCCCATCACTAATAACAAAACAGAAGCAATTTTATTGCTTAATAAATTAGGAATAGAAAAGAAAAATGGTAAAAATCAGCGCTCACTTTGTGATTTATCCCCTGAAGAAAAAGGAAAATTGTTTTCTGAACTGGTAAGAATGTTATCGAAGGAAGTGCCTGCAAAATACATTAAGCACGTGCCTAAATTAGTTTCTGCTGAATCTTATGATTTTTTAAATGAAGAAAAATATACTCCCCTTAGAGATGCTAGCGAATTTTCTACAGCAGTAAATGCGTGCAGTAGGAATAAAAGAGCAGATGTAGCATTAAAAATATTAAAAGGGAATCGAACTACTGCTATAGATGAAATGGAAATCTTATCTAAAGAACATAGAAGATATTTGGCCCAAAAAATAGAATTCATTGAAAATGAAGATATGATAGTTCCTATGGAAAATTTACAGTATTTTGAAGGTAATGGTATCAAAAGTGAGGTCATAGGAACCATAGCTGGGATGATTTTAAGTTATGGAGATTGGAAAAAACCCATTATTGGTTTTACTCAAATAAGTGATGAAAATAATGGTATTAAAGTATCCCTTCGATGTTCTCGACTTTTAGCTTATGATGGAATTCATTTTGGACATATAATCCGTAAAGTGGCTGAAAAAGTTGGTGGGAGTGGGGGTGGGCATTCCGTGGCATGTGGAGCATATATACCCCCAAATAGTAAAGAAAAATTCTTAAATGTTTTTAATAGTTATTTAAATAATAAAATGTAATTATTAAAAAATTAAGTTAAATAATCTTATTTAATAGGAAATCAAATCAGTTTATTATAATCCTAATTGTATTAATCAATAATCCAGAATGTTTTAAAAGTTGAAAGGGGTTAAAATGAAAGTTTTCAAAAATAAAGGGGAATTAACACGTTTTCAGATACTTGGCGAAATTGCTAGAAATGAACCTCACTTAAGACAAAAGGATATCGCTAATAAACTTGGGATAACTATTCAAGCTGTTTCAGAAAACATAAAAAGCCTAGTAGAAGATGGTTATGTTGAATCTGGTGGAGGTCGCTTCAGATATAAAATAACCAAAAAAGGGATTGATAGAATAAAAAAAGAAGCCCTGGCCCTTAGAAAATATTCTGAAGAAGTGTTAGATACAATGAATAGCTATAAATCTATCTGGCCAGCTATTTCTGAGGAAAATCTTAAATCCGGAGAGGAAGTAGGACTTTTTATGAAAAATGGAACTCTGTATGCTTCAAAAAACAAAGCTCCAGCACATGCAGAAGTCTTAAACGATAGTTTAGCTGGGGAAGATGTTGCTTTAATAGGTTTGGGTGGTACTATTGAATTAAAAACAGGCAATGTAGTTATATTAGTCCTACCAACCATAAATCAAGGTGGTTCCAAAGAAACAGATTTGGATAAGGTCTTTGAAATCTATAAAAAAGGTTTTGATCGGGTTGGAATAATGGGAACTGTTTCCAGAGCAGTTGTTGATAAATTAGAAATAAATATTGATTTTGAATTTGCAACTCCACAATCAACAGTTGCCGCAGCAAAAAGAGGCCTTGATATTCTTGTATTTGCAGTAGGTAAAATGAAAAATAGTATAACCCGTAGATTAGATGAAGAAGGAATACATTACACTTTAGAAGATGTTACTAAAACTTGATTATTTTTATTTTAAAAATAAATCTTTTATATCTTTTTTAGTATTTAAGTAATATAATAATTTTATATATAAATTAAATAAATTTTTTCTCAAAAAGAACTAAATAAATTAAGTACGGCAATTAAAATTTTAAATAAAAAAAAAATGAGTTATTTAAAGGTCGTAAACTTCTTCTGGAGGTACTAAAGTAGCCCCACCATCATTTAATACTTCCATTAAAATATTCAAATCATCAGTACTTAGAAGCAATATGGCTTTATCCTTTTTTTCATGAACAAATGCATAAAGATATTCTAAATTAATATCTGAATCATTTAACATTTTCAATACAGATGCTAGGCCACCTGGCTGATCAGATAACTCAACAGCAACAACTTCCTTCATTTTCACTATAAAATTATTTTCCTCGAGTAATTTCTTAGCTTTTTCAGGTTCAGGGACTATAAGGCGTAAAATACCAAAATCTGAAGTGTCAGCTATAGATAATGCCCTTATATTTATTCCACCATCGGCCAAAGTATTTAAAGCGGTCCAAAGTCGTCCTTTTTTATTTTCTAAGAAAATAGATAGTTGTTTTATTTTCATTTTTTTTATCCCCTTAGTCCAAATTTCCAATAATTTGAATAATCCCATAAAATATTTTAATTATTCAGAAATATTCCAATGATATTAAATTGTTATGATATTAAATGGGAATCCTAATCAATTATCTACAAATTAATTAATATGATTCTAATGTCAAGCAGCCACAATTAAATACAAATTTATTGAATTAGTACATGTTTCGCTTGTCAATAACTCGAACTGCTTTACCTTCGCTGCGAGGTAAACTTTTAGGTTCCACTAGAGTAACATTAACACGTATCCCAATCTCATTTTCTATAAAATTACCAATTTTTTCCTTTATGGCCACCATTTCTTTTATTTCATCTGAGAACAGGCTTTCAGAAGTTTCAACCTTAACTTCCATTTCATCAAGGTTGTGAGGCCTGGTAACAATAATTTGATAGTGTGGTTCAACTCCATCAATTTTTAAAAGGGCCTTTTCAATTTGAGATGGGAAAATCGCCACACCTTTAACCTTTAACATATCATCAGAGCGACCAGTTATTCTATCCATTTTAACTAAGCTTCGACCACAATCACATTTACCATATCTAAGTGAAGTTATATCTTTAGTTATAAAACGAATAACCGGCATCCCAATTCGGCTCAAAGTTGTTAAAACGAGTTCACCAGCATTTCCAGCATCCAAATTTTTAGAAGTATTAGGATCTATAATCTCTGGATAGAAATGATCCTCAAAAACATGTAATCCATTCTGTTGATTGCACTCAATGGCCACTCCAGGACCCATTATTTCGGTAAGACCATATATATTAAATGCTGGCGCGCCAAATCTTTTTTCGATTTCCTTTCTCATTTCATTGGTCCACATTTCAGCTCCGAAACCTATGGCCTTTAGAGAAGAATTTTCAGGATCAAAACCTTCTTCCTCAGCAACTTCTGAAAGATAAAGGCCATAAGAAGGTGTGAAAATCATTACTGTGGTTCCAAAATCAGTCATGATTTCAATTTGTCTTCTGGTTTGTCCGGTAGAAATAGGAATAACTGTGGCCCCAATTTTCTGTGCACCATAATGAACACCGAATCCACCAGTAAATAGGCCGTAACCATGAGTATTTTGAATAATATCCTCATCATTAATTCCCATCATGGTCAATCCCCGGGCCATAACTTCACCCCATAAATCCAGGTCTTCTCTGGTGTATCCAGATACAACCGGTTTTCCAGTAGTTCCTGAAGAGGTATGGACTTCAATAATATCTTTGTTAGGTACGGCAAACATTCCAAAGGGATAAACTTGCCTTAAATCATCTTTAGTGGTGAAAGGAAGCTTTTGAATATCTTCCAAAGATTGAATATCTTCTGGAAAAATACCCATATTTTGGAATTTTTTATTATAATAAGGAACATTCTCATAAGCTTTTTTAACAACATCCTGCAATTTTTTCAATTGTAACTCATTTAAGTCATCTCTAGACATGCATTCTGCATTTTCATTCCAAACCATTTTATCAAGTCCTGCTTGAATTGAATATATAGCTGGATCACTAACCAAGTAACTATTAATCATGTAACTACTTTAATCGACTAATATTATCTATATAATCCAAATATACTTTATATAACAACAATAACATTTTTATGTTAATTAAATTTGATTTTAAAGATTATTTAAATGAATAACTTAATTTTACAAATAAACAACATAATTATGTTAACAATAAATAATGTTTAGGTGCAAATAACTATTAAAACGTTTCTTATAATAAAATCAAAACAAAAATCATTAACTTATAGCTGACTAATCGAAAAAAGCTAAAAAATAACTAAAATAAATAAATAAATAAAACATTTTTAAAAATAAATTAAAGAATTAAGGAATTACAAAGGAGAATTCAGCCAGGTTTCGGTTCTTTTATTGACTTCTTCCCAGTTAACAATATTCCAGAAAGCAGCTACAAAGTCCGGCCGGACATTTTTATAGTCCAGGTAGTAGGCATGTTCCCACACATCCAGAACCATTAGTATTCTGAAGTTTGGAATAACATTAACATTGTGTTTTTCAATTTGCATGATAAAAAGACGGTCAGTCCTACGACAAAGAGTTAATGCTGCCCATCCAGATCCTTCTGCTCCAATTGCTGCTTGAGAAAATTCTTTTTTAAACCTTTCAAAACTTCCAAAATCTTTTTCAATATATTTGGCCAGTATACCCCCTGGTTCTCCTCCAAACTTATCTGCAGGGCCTAAATTCCCCCAGAATAATCTATGAAGTACAAAACCTCCCACATGAAATGACAGTTCCTTGGCAACTGCTTTTATATCAAAATCTTCACCTTTTCCTCGAGCTTCATCAAATTTCTTTAATAATGCATTTGCTCCATCCACATAGGCTTGGTGATGCTTTTTATGATGAATAGATAATTGTTCTTCAGAGATATAAGGTTCTAAATCTTTATATCCATAAGAAAGCTCAGGAAGTTGGTAAAACTTTTTTTCCATTTTAACACCTCAAACTCTTTATTATTTATTAGAGCTAATTTAATCTATTTTATTGAGTTCTGAAACGATTGACCTTTAATCTGTTGAGTTATTAATTAAAACCATTTAATTAAAAATAAAAAAATAATGTGGCCTTAATCACCATTTATAATAATTTCTATGGCATAACCACCAATCATAGC
>CAYUFT010000079.1:0-9866 GCA_964444115.1 uncultured Methanobacteriaceae archaeon | reverse complement strand
ACATATTATCCTAAAGGAAAAAGTTCTTTAAAAAAATTCTTTAAATCATAGCATATTATAAGTATATCATATTTTTTTACCTGGTAAATAAGAATTTTAAAACGATTAATATCATTGTAAGGCATAATAAGATTATAAAAGATTTTTAAAATTTAAATAACTATTTCCTATTATATAGAGGTGTGGATATGCAAGAAAAAAGCAAAGAGATTGGTTCCCGAGTAATGGAGCTTAGAGAATTATCAGATATCTCTATTGATGAGATGGCTCAAGATCTAGAAATACCTGCAGAAACTTATCAAAAATATGAATCCGGAAAGGAAGAAATACCAGCCAGTGCCCTATATGAAATTGCAAACAAATTAAAAGTAGATTTAGGGCTTTTACTTACTGGAGAAGAAACCAGGATGCATATTTTCACTGTTACTCGTAAAGGAAAAGGTGCTGCAGTTGAAAGACAAAAACAGTACAAGTATGAAAATCTAGCTGAAAAATTCATTCATAAAAAAGCAGAACCCTTCATAGTTACAGTAGAGCCAACCAGTAAAGAACCATCCAAAAATACTCATCCCGGACAAGAATTCAATTATGTCCTGGAAGGGAGTATGAAGCTTTACATTCACCATCACGAGATAATACTCAATGAAGGAGATTCTATATTCTTTGATTCCACTTACGAGCATGCTATGGAAGCTTTAAATGGAAAAAATGCCAAATTTATGGCCATAGTAATGTAATTAAATTTTAGATTATAATTAAATATTTAATTTCAGTTTATATGGGCTAATAATATGGCCTAAATTAATAATCAACAAATATTTTATTCAAATTTATTCAAATAGGTAACAATTATTTCCAAGAGGTAGGAATATGTCTTCATTACTAAAAAACTTTGTAAATCAAATTGATTTCGACTCTTATCAAGATTTTAGAGACAATTTCAAAATTTTAACACCCGAAAACTTCAACTTTGCATATGATGTGGTGGATCGCTATGCACAAGAAAAACCTGAAAAAACAGCACTCGTATGGTGTGATGATAATGGTCAAGAAAAAATATTCACCTTCGCTGATTTAAAAAAATACAGTGACAAAGCAGCTAATTTCTTTAAAAAGTGTGGAATAAAAAAAGGCGACACCGTAATGTTAACCTTAAAAAGCCGTTACGAATTCTGGTTTTCCATACTGGCACTTCACAAGATTGGAGCCATTACCATACCTGCCACTCACATGCTAAAGGCCAAAGACATTGTATATCGAATTGAAAAAGCCAACATAAAAATGGTAGTCTGTATTGGTGAAAATGGAGTGCCTCAAAGCTTTGATGAAGCAGAAGAAAATTTAACAGATATTAAATTAATTAAGGCCATTGTTGGGGACGAAGATAGAGAAGGATGGCTCAATTTCAAGAAAGAAATAGAAAACTCCTCAGAAGAATTTGAAAGGCCTCAAGGAGAAGAAAATACCGAAAATAAAGATATTGCACTGGTTTACTTCTCATCAGGAACAACCGGCCTTCCTAAAATGGTGCAACACGACTTCACCTATCCTCTAGGACATATAATAACTGCCAAGTACTGGCAGAACGTGTGTGAAGATGGATTACACTACACCGTAGCTGATACCGGCTGGGCCAAGGCCATGTGGGGGCAGATTTACGGCCAATGGATATCTGGAAGTGCGGTATTTGTATACGATTATGAAAGATTTGATGCTGGAAAAATGTTAGAGAAAGCTGCAAAGTATAAAGTGACAACTTACTGTGCCCCTCCAACAATTTACCGATTCTTAATCAAGGAAGACTTGTCAAAATTCGATTTGTCTTCTATAAAATACGTAGTAACTGCTGGAGAACCATTAAATCCGGAAGTATACAATAAATTCTTTGAATTAACTGGTTTAAAACTTATGGAAGGTTTTGGACAGACAGAATGTGTAGTTTGTCTGGCCAATTTCCCCTGGATGGAACCCCGACCCGGTTCAATGGGAAAACCATCACCAACATATAATATTGAACTATTAGATAAAGAAGGAAAATCAGTAGATATTGGTGAAGAAGGAGAGTTGGTAATGAACACCAGCCAGGGAAAACCAATTGGTCTTTTTGGTGGTTATTACCTAAATCCCGAAAAAACCAGCGAAGTATGGTATGGTGACCACTATCACACCGGAGATACTGCCTGGATGGATGAAGATGACTATTTCTGGTTCATTGGTCGGACAGATGACATGATAAAAAGTTCAGGATATAGAATTGGGCCTTTCGAAGTTGAAAGTGCAGTAATATCCCACCCATCAGTTTTGGAATGTGCAATAACGGGATACCCTGATCCAGTTAGGGGCCAAGTAGTAAAAGCTACCGTGGTACTTACCAAAGATTATGAAGCATCAGAAGAGCTAAAAAAAGAAATTCAAAATCATGTTAAAAGTGTGACTGCCCCTTATAAATACCCCAGAATTGTGGAATTTGTAGAAGAACTACCTAAAACCATAAGCGGGAAAATTAGAAGGGTTGAAATTAGAAGTGATGATCAAAAGTGATTAAACTTCATCAATCATTTTTCATTTAAAACTTATTAAAAATATTTTTTTTAGGTTATAAAAATCTAAAAATATTGAATTTAAATTAAGAATCACATTAATAACTGAAATAAAAGATTTATTTATAATAAATCAGTTTCAAGAAGGATTAAAAATGTCTGAGACTGCAAAAAGAAAAGAAGCTTACCCTGTAATAAATATAGAAGAGTGTAAGGCCTGTGAAAGGTGTATAATGGCCTGCCCACGAGAAGTACTTGAAATGAGCCATGATATTAATAAAAGAGGATATCATTATGCATTTTATAAAGGAGAAGGATGTAATGCTTGTGGAAACTGTTATTACACCTGTCCAGAACCATTAGCTGTGGAAGTACATATTCCCCAGAAGCCTGGTAAATCCAAAAGTGCAGAAACCCCCAAGGAAGCAATTAATAAGGAGGCAGAATAAATGGCCACCCAAATGGTAAAAGGAAATACTGCAGTGATCATAGGAGCCATGTACGCCGGTTGCGATTGCTATTTTGGATATCCTATCACACCCGCCAGTGAAATTTTACATGAAGCATCAAAATATTTCCCCATGGTTGGGAGAAAATTTGTACAGGCCGAATCAGAAGAAGCAGCCATAAATATGGTTTATGGTGGGGCAGCAGCTGGTCACCGAGTAATGACTGCCTCTTCAGGGCCAGGAATAAGTCTTAAACAAGAAGGAATATCATTCTTAGCTGGAACAGAGCTACCTGCAGTTATTGTAAATGTAATGCGGGCCGGGCCAGGTTTAGGTAATATTGGGCCAGAACAGGGAGATTATAATCAAATCGTTAAAGGTGGAGGCCATGGTAACTATCAAAACATAGTGGTGGCCCCTAATAGTGTCCAGGAAATGTGTGATCTTACTATAAAAGCCTTTGAACTGGCAGATAAGTACTTAAATCCCGTGGTAGTAATGGCCGACGGTGTGCTAGGTCAAATGGCAGAACCACTGCATTATCCAGAAAATGCTATTACACCTACCATAGATAACTCCCGGGCAGTCTGTGGGAATAAAGAAACGATGAACAATCTGGCAACTTCTATATTCCTTGATTTTAATCAATTAGAAGAATTTAACTTCTACTTACAGGAAAAATATCAGAAAATAAAGGAAAACGAAGTGGAATACGAAGAATATTACACCGAAGATGCAGAAATTGTTCTGGTCTCTTATGGAATAAGTAGTAGAATTTGTAGAAGTGCAGTGGAAATTGCTCGCTCAGAGGGAATAAAGGTCGGTCTTTTAAGACCAATTACACTTTTCCCATTCCCTGATGAAAGATTAGCCCATTTGGATCGGGAAAACGGATGTAAATTTGTATCTGTGGAAATGAGTAATGGCCAGATGAGAGAAGACATAAAAATGGCCATTAAATGCCATGACGTGGAACTGGTTAATCGAATGGGTGGAAATCTCATAGAACTGGACGATTTAGTGGCTAAAATAAGAGAAATTGCAGGAGGTATCTAAATGAAGCCGGACCCTGCTAATTCAAAAATAAATTCCAATATAGGAGAAATAAATGAGAAAATATTAAAAAAGCCAGATTCTCTTTACGACGTTTTTGAGCGAAAGGGAGGAAGTGCACCCACCGCAACCCATTACTGTGCCGGCTGTGGTCATGGAATTCTTCATAAACTAATTGGAGAGGCCATGGATGAATTAGGTATTCAAGAAAGAGCAGTTATGATCAGTCCCGTAGGTTGTGCGGTTTTTGCCTATTACTATTTTGACTGTGGAAATGTTCAAGTGGCCCATGGAAGAGCACCCGCTGTGGGAACCGGTATTTCTAGAGCAGAAGACAATGCCATTGTAATGCTTTATCAAGGAGACGGGGATTTAGCATCCATAGGTCTGAATGAAACCATACAGGCAGCAAATCGTGGAGAAAAACTGGCAGTTTTCTTTGTAAATAACACTGTTTATGGGATGACTGGAGGTCAAATGGCCCCTACCACCCTTTTAGGAGAAGTAACTGTGACTTGTCCTCAGGGAAGGGATCCTAGATATGCAGGATATCCTTTACACATGTGCGAACTTCTGGATAATCTTCAGGCTCCAGTGTATATTGAACGAGTCTCAGTTTCAGATATTAAGCATATACGGAAAGCAAAAACTGCAGTTAAAAAAGCACTGGAAATTCAAAGAGATGGTAAAGGCTATGCCTTTGTAGAAGTATTATCTCCGTGCCCTACCAATCTCAGGCAGGACGCTGTTGCTGCTGAGAAATTCATAAATGAAGAAATGGAAAAAGAGTTCCCTCTTCAGAGATTCCGAGATAAAAGTAAAGAAGCAATTCCATTACATCGGGATGAAAGTGACTTTTCTAAAAAATCACTGGATGAAATCTTCCATCTGGCTGATGACAGTAACCCCGATCCGGTGGATGATCCTGAATTCAAAGAGAAGTTCATTAAAATAGCAGGATTTGGAGGACAAGGGGTTCTGAGTATGGGCCTTACCTTAGCCCAGGCCGCCTGTACTGAACAGCGCCATGTTTCCTGGTATCCTTCTTATGGGCCAGAACAGAGAGGTGGAACATCCAGCTGCGTGGTGGTTATTTCCGGTGAAATTATTGGTTCTCCTGCAGTTAAAAGGAATGAAATAATGGTAGCCTTTAATAAGCCATCACTGGACGAATTTGGACCAGATATACTCCCAGGAGGAACCATAATCTATGACTCGGCATCTGGAGAATATGAAGGCTCAAAAGGCGTTAAAACAATTCCTGTACCGGCTATGAGAATAGCTAAAAGTATGGGAGTTAAAAGAGCAGCTAACACCGTTATGCTGGGAGTTCTAATGCATCTGGGATACACGGAACTAGACCGAGAATCATTTAAAGCGGCTGTGGCCCACACATTCTCAGGAAAACCAAAATTGGTTGATATAAACCTGGAAATACTGGAAGCCGGTGCCAAATGGGCTGAAGAAAACATTAAATTAGAATAATTTTGACATATTAACTGGATATGTATTTGTCTATATTGTATCAAAATTATTTTCTAATTTTTTTTATTTTTATTATTTGATTAATAATACACTATAGAAAAAATAAATATAAAATCTAATTTTAAATATTATAATCATTAACCACATTTATTACGATTTAAATTAAATATAATATTAACATTTAGAATTTTTTTATCATATCTTAGATTCTAATAAAAAAGGTTATAAAAAAGATTACAGATATTTCACTTAAAGATAGTTGCAATATTTTTTATCAGATTACTAAAATCTTAGAGATGGTATTTTAAGGAAATAAAAGAGGAATCTTAATGAATTATCAAGGATTAGCTAAAGAATTATTAGAATCATCAAAAATCTCTGTTGGAGATTTCATAACAGTTATTAAACCAGAAATAGCTTACAAAGGTATGTTGCTTGACCGGGCAAAAGATGCTGATGACCAACATCTGGTTTTAAAAATGGACAGTGGTTATAATGTAGGAGTTAATATTTCCGATGCAAAAGTCGAAATAATTTCAAAAGGTGAACAGCCAAAAATAGAATTACCTCCACTGGACATCAAAGAAAATCCTGAAAATCCTAAAATTTCCATTATTTCTACTGGTGGGACAGTAGCATCCATAATTGACTATAAAACTGGAGCAGTTCACCCTGCTTTCAGTGCTGATGATCTTTTGCGTGCCAACCCCGAACTGATGGATCAATCCAACATTAATGGAAAGGCCATTTTTAATATTCTGAGTGAAAATATGAAGCCAGAATACTGGGTTAAATCTGCGAATTCTATTGCTGATGAGATAAATAACGGTGCTGATGGTGTAGTAGTGGCCCATGGTACAGATACTATGCATTACACATCCGCAGCTTTGAGTTTTATCCTGGAGACCCCAGTGCCTATTGTGGTTACTGGTGCTCAGCGAAGCTCTGATAGACCATCCACAGATGCTTTTTTAAATCTTCTTAATTCTGTAGCTGCCGCCAAATCAGATCTAGCTGAAGTTATGGTTTGCATGCATGCTACTCATGATGACTCTATCTGTTATCTGCATCGAGGAACAAAAGTGCGAAAAATGCATACTACTCGTAGAGATACCTTCCGCAGTATAAATACAACACCCCTGGGCGAAATAGAAAATGGAAAATTACAAATTGCCCCTGAAAAATCCTATAAAAAGAGGGGAGAAGTAGAATTAAAAATTAAAGATGATATTGAACCTAAAGTAGCTCTTATAAAAAGTTTCCCAGGGATACAAGGCGATATTATTGATTACCATTTAGATAAAGGATACAAAGGTATTTTGCTAGAAGGGACTGGATTAGGGCACTGCCCAGATTACTTAATCCCTGCACTGGAAAGGGCCACTGATGAAGAGGTACCTGTAGTAATGACCTCACAATGCTTCTATGGAAAAATAAACATGAATGTTTACAGTACCGGGCGAAGACTTATAAATGCCGGGATTATTTCCGGAGAAGATATGTTACCCGAGACTGCTTATGTTAAATTGGTCTGGGCTTTAGGTCAAAGTGACAATTTAAATGAAGTTAAGAAAATTATGAATACTAATATTGCTGGAGAAATGGAAGAAAAATCGTCTCTGGATTATTTTCTTATTTAGATACTGATTCAATAGATTAAAAATACAAATTACAAGATATTGATTCAATACATTAAAAATTCAAGTTAATATAAACATTACAATTATAATTTAAATTTAAATTTTATTATTGGGTGAAAAAAATGGACTGGGACAAACTCGGACTTAAAATGGGGTTAGAAATACATCAACAACTAGATAGTAAAAGCAAACTATTCTGCCCATGCAGTTGCAATTTAACTGATAAAGAAGCAGAATATGAAATATTCCGGAACTTAAGGCCCACCCAAAGTGAACTGGGAAAAATTGATCGGGCTGCCTTTGAAGAGGCCCGCCGGAAATTGAGATTTAAGTATCAGGCTTATTCCCAGGAGACTTGCCTGGTGGAAGCTGATGAAGAACCACCACATCCCCTAAATGAAGAAGCTTTAGAACTGGCCTCAATCATTGCCTCTCTTTTAAGTATGAGAATAGTGGATGAATTCCATACCATGAGAAAACAGGTAATTGATGGTAGTAACACCGGAGGATTTCAAAGAACCGGACTGGTGGCCACTGACGGTTTTTTGGAAACACCTTATGGAAAAGTAAAAATCGAAAACTTATGCCTGGAAGAAGATGCTGCCCGAAGAATAGAAAACACACCAGACGGCGTAACATTCAGATTAGACCGTTTAGGAATTCCGTTAGTAGAAATTACCACCGATCCATCCATCCATCACCCCGATCAGGTGAAAGAAGTGGCCTACCAGTTAGGTCAGGTTTTAAGGAGTACTAGGGTAAAAAGAGGCCTGGGAACCATCAGACAAGACTTGAATATTTCCATTAAAGAAGGGGCTCGCGTGGAAATTAAAGGTGTGCAGGATCTGGATTTAATGCCAGAAATGGTGGAAAGAGAAGTTAAACGTCAGATAAAACTGGTAGAAATTAGAGAAGAACTAAAAAAGCGCAGTGCTAATGTTCCAGACGCCATATATGATATTAATGAATTGTTCCAGGATACTACTTCCAAAATCATTGCCAGTGCATCCAGTGTCATGGCCATAAAGTTAGAAGGCTTTAATGGCCTGGTGGGAGTGGAATTACAACCTGGCCGGAGACTCGGAACAGAATTCTCCAGTTATGCTAAAAAATTAGGAGTTTCTGGAATATTCCATACCGATGAGCTTCCAGCATATGGAATAACCGCCGAAGAAGTTAGTAAACTGCGAGAGTTTACTCAATCCGGAGCAGATGATGCCGTGATTATCGTGGCTCATGAAAAGAACATTGCTATTGCTGCTTTAGAAGAAGTGCAAAGAAGAGCTAAAATGGCCTTAGATGGTGTAGTAGAAGAGACCCGGAAAGCACTTCCCGATGGTAATTCTGAATTCTTAAGGCCACTACCTACCTCCAGCAGAATGTATCTGGAAACAGACATTCCGCTATTTCCTATAGAACGAGATTATGTGAAAAAAATCCAATCAAATCTTCCAGAACTCCCCCAAGAGAAAAAAGAAAGGATAATTAAAGAATATGGTCTTAGTGAAGATCTAGCTGGGCAATTAGTCAGAAGAAATCAGGCCGATGATTTTGAAGAGATTTTAAGTGAAATGAATGTGGATAAAATTGTGGTGGCATCATTACTGGCTTATTCCCTAAAAGAACTTAAAAGAGATGGCCATGATATTGACAATCTCGATTTGGAAGTAATTAAAGAGGTTCTAAAACTTTTAGAAGAAGATAAAGTATCTAAAGATGCTCTCTCCGACATAATAGGACACGTAGCAGATAAACATGTTACACCCCTAAAAGCTGCCCAATCTCTAAACCTAATCATGCTCTCTGAAGACGATGCAGCTAAAATAATAGAAAACATAGTTGTTAAAAATGAAAAAATGATAAAAGAAAGAGGCATGGGGGCCATGGGCCCATTGATGGGTATGGCTATGAAAGAGTTAAAAGGAAAGGCCGATGGTAAATTGGTGAATAAGCTTTTGAGAGAGAATATACAGAAATATTCTTAACAATCATATTGTTTGAATTAAAATTATTTACCAGTATCAAACTTTCAATAAAAAAATTTACCTAGAGGAAACAAAATGGAAAAATACGACTTAATAATCATTGGATCTGGGCCTGGTGGCCTTACTGCAGGAATATATGGGGGAAGACAAGGCAGTAAAACTTTAATGCTGGATAAAGGACCTGCTGGTGGTCAGGGGCTGGAAGTTCCCATGATGGAGAACTATCCGGGCTACGAAATAATAGCTGGGGTGAGTTTAATAGCTCAAAAGAAAAAACAGGCCTTAAAATTAGCTGAACTCCATGAAATGGAAGAAGTTACCTCCATTGAACCTTTAGGGCGAATTTATAAAATTTCAACCACCAAACAAGAATACCATGCCAATGCTATTATTTTATCCACCGGTAGTCGTCACCGGCCTCTAAATGTTCCCGGAGAAACAGAATTTTTAGGCAAAGGAGTTTGTTACTGTGCAACCTGTGACGGGCCATTATTCTCTGGAAAAGATGTTTTAATAATAGGTGGTGGCAATAGTGCAGCCCAAGAGGCCCTATTTCTTAAAAATATTGGGTGCAATGTAACAATTGTCCACAGAAGGGATCAACTTCGAGCAGATAAATATCTAAAGGAAAAACTGGAAGAACATAAAATACCAATAATTTGGGATTCTGATGTAGAAGAAATAAAAGGAAATGTCTTTGTGGAAACCGTGGTT